>JAFKJY010000160.1 GCA_017305835.1 Hyphomicrobiales bacterium | reverse complement strand
GAGGCGGCGGGCGCGGCCTACCGCTTCGTCTGGAACCTGTTCTGCGACTGGTATGTCGAGCTCCTGAAGCCGGTGTTCTCCGGCGACGACGAGGCGGCGATGGCCGAGAGCCGGGCGACGATGGCCCATGTGCTTGACCGCATCTACGAGCTGCTGCACCCGTTCATGCCGTTCATGACGGAGGAGCTGTGGGCGCAGACCTCGTCCTGGGGCCAGCCGCGCGGCGGCCTGCTGTGCCACGCCGAGTGGCCGGCGCCCGATTTCGAGGACACGGACGCGGCGGCCGAGATCAACTGGCTTGTCGATCTCGTCTCCGGCATCCGCTCCGTGCGCTCGGAGATGAACGTGCCGCCGGCGGCGATCGCGCCGCTGGTGTTCGTGGGCGCTGCGGCCGCCACCCGCGAGCGCGCGGCGCGGCATGACCCGGCGATCCGGCGTCTGGCGCGGGTCGGCGAGGTCGGCTTCGCGGACGCCGCGCCGAAGGGTTCGGCGCAGGTCGTGCTCGGCGAGGCCACCGCCTGCCTGCCGCTCGGCGAACTGATCGACCTCAAGGCCGAGACCGCGCGGCTGACCAAGGAGTTGGCGAAGAACGCCGACGAGATCGCGCGCATCGAGAAAAAGCTCGGCAACCCGCAATTCGTCGCCAAGGCCGCTCCCGAGGTGGTCGAGGCCGAGCGCGAGAAGCAGGCCGAGTTCGAGGAGGCCCGCCACCGGCTCGAAACGGCGCTCGCGCGGGTGCGCGACGCGGCGGATTAGCTACCCGCCGCGTTGCTGCAAGGGCATCATTTTCGTTCCCGGCAGCCCGGTTTGCCGGCTTCTCACGCCTTGTGTCGAATCGGCAACACTCTTTCAACAACCACTGCGCTATAGAAACCGCGGGGGTCGGGACGCCTATTTCCCGCCATAAACGCAGCGCACGCCGGAAGCCTGTTCATCGCCCGGAAAAGGGCGAGCCAACATGGCGGCCGCGTGGTGCGGCGAGGAAGAGAATGAGCGTGCGGCGCAGCGTATCTGTCGAGCGGATGGTCCGGGGCCTTGCGGCCGCCGGCGCGTCCGGTCAGGCGGGCGTCGCGGGAGCGGATTGCCGCGATGCGTGAGGCCATGACGATCAGGGCGGGCGTGTTCGCCGTCGCCATGGCGGCCATGTCGCTGGCGGTGGTCGGCGAGGCGCTGGCGCTCGACGAGAAAAACGTGATCGCCAAGCCTGAGCGCAGCCCGTGGGCGGTGTTCCGCTTCGGCTTCTCCGCCTACAAGCAGGGGCACAAGCAGGAGGCCATCGAGGCCTATCGCTACGCTGCCGAGAACGGCCAGATCGGCGCGAGCTGGAAGCTCGCCCGCATGTATGCCGAGGGCGACGGGGTGGCCCGCGACGACTACGAGGCTTTCAAGTTCTACAGCGAGATCGCCCGCCAGGACGTGGAGCCCGACAATCCCGACGTGAGCTATGTGGCGGATGCGCTGGTGGAGCTGGCGCACTATCTGCGGCGCGGCATTCCCGGCTCGCCGGTGCAGGCCAACCCGCAGGCCGCGCAGGACTATTACATGCGCGCCGCGGCGAACTACCGCAATCCGGTCGCGCAGTACGAGGTCGGCCTGATGTTCCTCAACGGCGAGGGCGTCAGGAAGAGCGTCCAGACCGCCGGCCGTTGGCTGCAGCTCGCGGCCGAGAAGGGCCATACCGGCGCGCAGGCGACGCTCGGCAACCTGCTGTGCCATGGCGGCCAGACCGTGCGGGGGCTCGCCATGCTCACCGTCGCGCTGGAGCGCGCGCAGTCCTCCGAAGCCGCCTGGATCCGGCCGATGCAGGAGGAGGCGTTCGCGCTGGCGACCGAGTCCGACCGGCGCACGGCGATGGCGCTGGCCCAGCGCATGCTGACGACCGGCACGCAGTAGGCAGCGGCCGGACCGCACCAATTTTTCCGAACTGTTGAAACGTGATCGCTGCCGTCGGGCGCGGCGCGGCCGCGTGGGAAGCTAGGCAGCCGGCAGAAGCGCCAACTCCACGACCGCCGGGACGTGGTCCGACGGCTTTTCCCAGGCGCGGACGTGCTTCTCGACGGAGGCGCCGGTGAGGCGGTCGGCGGCTTCGGGCGACAGCATCAGGTGGTCGATGCGGATGCCGTTGTTCTTCTGCCAGGCGCCGGCCTGGTAGTCCCAGAAGGTGTAGAGCGGCTCGTCGGTGACGGCGCGGATGGCGTCAGTCAGGCCGAGCGCGGAGAGGCGGCGAAAAGCCTGCCGGGTCTCCGGCTGGAAGAGCGCATCGCCCGTCCAGTTCTCGGGATAGCGGGCGTCGATCGGCTCGGGGATGACGTTGTAGTCACCGGCCATCACCAGCGGCTCCTCAAGCGTCAGCCGGTCGGTCGCCCAGCGCTCCAGCCGCTGCATCCAGCCGAGCTTGTAGGCGAATTTCTCCGTACCGACCGGGTTGCCGTTGGGCAGATAGAGCGAGACGACGCGCAGCGCGGTCTTGCGGCCCTTGCCGTCGCGCACCGAGAACACGCCCTCGATGAAGCGGGAATGGTCGTCGGCGTCGTCGCCGGCGAGCCGCGGCGTCACCTCGTCGAAGCGCAGCTTGGACAGGATCGCGACGCCGTTGAAGCCCTTCTGACCATGCGTCTCGACATGGTAGCCGAGCGCCTCGATCTCGGCGCGCGGAAAAGCCTCGTCCTGCGACTTGATCTCCTGCAGGCAGACGATGTCCGGCCGGCTCTCGTTGAGCCACGCCACGAGGTTGTCGATGCGGGCGCGAACGCCGTTGATGTTCCAGGTGGCGATTTTCACGGGGAGGGTCCGGCTCAGACCGAGAACGACGTGCCGCAGCCGCAGGAGGCGACGGCGTTGGGGTTCCTGATCTGGAAGGACTGGCCCATCAGGTCGTCGACGAAGTCGATCACCGAGCCGCCCATATAGACGAGCGAGATCTCGTCGATCAGCACGGTCGCGCCGTCGCGCTCGATGGCCACGTCGTCGTCGTTGCGGGCCTCGACCAGGTCGAACGTATAGGAGAAGCCGGAGCAGCCGCCGCCCTCGACGGCGACCCGCAGGGCCGTCTTGCCGGGATCCTTCGCCACGATGCCGGCGATGCGCTTCGCCGCCGCCTCGGTCAGCTCGACCGGCTTCATCGCCGTTTTCGCGTCCGCGCCCATCGTTGCAACCTTGCGTTCGAGTCTGTCCAATAGGTATGAAGCGGCCGATGGCAAGTCAACCGGCCCCGCACGACGACGGCGGCCGCGGATGGGCGGGATGAGCGGCGAACTCTCGGGCATCGGCTTCGGCTACCGGCCGCGCGCGCCCTATGCGACCGACCCGGCGAAAAGCCGCGGGCGCTTCTACGACGAGCCCGAAAGCCCGACCCGCACGCCCTTCCAGCGCGACCGCGACCGCATCATCCACTCCACCGCCTTCCGCCGGCTCAAGCACAAGACGCAGGTCTTCATCGCGCATGAGGGCGACCATTACCGCACGCGGCTGACGCACTCGATCGAGGTGGCGCAGATCGCGCGCGCCCTGGCGCGCGCGCTGTGCTGCGACGAGGACCTGGCCGAGGCGGTGGCGCTGGTCCACGATTTCGGCCACACGCCGTTCGGCCACACCGGCGAGGACGCGCTCAACGACAGGATGGCCGAGTGGGGCGGCTTCGACCACAACGCGCAGGCGTTGCGGGTGGTGACGCGGCTGGAGAGCCGATACGCCGAGTTCGAGGGGCTGAACCTCTCCTGGGAGACGCTGGAGGGGCTGGTCAAGCACAACGGGCCGCTGACCAACCGCGAAGGCAACGGGCTCAAGGGGCCGCTGCCGCAGGCGATCGCCGACTTCAACGAACTCTACGATCTGGAGCTGTGGCGCTTCGCCGGCGTCGAGGCACAATGCGCGGCGATCGCCGACGACATCGCCTACAACGCCCACGATATCGACGACGGCCTGCGCTCCGGCCTGCTGACGCTGCCCATGCTCACCAAGGTGCCGCTGACGGCCGGCATCCTCCAGAAGCTGCACGAGCGCTATCCGAGGCTCGACGCCGTGCGCACCGGCCACGAGCTGGTGCGCCGGCAGATCACCATGATGGTCGAGGACGTTATCGGCACCGCGCAGGCGCGCATCGCCGAACTGGCGCCGCAGGGCGTCGAGGACATCCACGACGCCGGCCGCGCCATGGTCGTCTTCTCGGAGGCGATGGCAGAGGGCGAGCGGACGCTGAAGGCCTTCCTCTACCGCAACCTCTACCGCAACCCGACCGTGATGGAGGAGCGGGCCAAGGCCGAACAGGTGGTGCGCGAGCTGTTCGACGCCTACATGGCCGACCCGCGGCAGATGCCGGAAGGCTGGCGCGAGGGGCTCGACCGGGCCGCCATGCGCATCCGCGCCCGCTCGGTCGCCGACTTCCTCGCCGGCATGACCGACACCTACGCGCTCAAGGAGCATGGCCGGCTGTTTGACCATACGCCCGATTTGGGCTAGGGCGCGCGGGCAATCCGGCCGCTGCGGCCTCGCATCTTTTCTCGGAACGATCGACATGAACATCTTCGCCGATTTCAACAATCGGATCAAAAACATCGTTGAAGCTCTTGATCTGAAAGATGCGAGCGGCGCGCGACCCGACCTGTCGCGGATCGCGGTGGAGCCGCCGCGCGACGCCAGCCACGGCGACATCGCCTCCAACGTCGCGATGGTGCTGGCCAAGCCGCTCGGCACCAACCCGCGCGCGCTGGCCGAGACGATCGCGGCCGAGCTGCGCAGGGACGGCGACGTGGCCGCCGCGGAGGTCGCCGGGCCGGGCTTCGTCAACCTGCGGCTCGCCGACGGCTTCTGGCACGCGCTGCTGCGGCAGGTGCTCGCCGAGGCGGGCAGCTTCGGCCGCTCGGCGATCGGCGGCGGGCGCAAGGTCAACGTCGAATACGTCTCGGCCAACCCGACCGGGCCGATGCATGTCGGCCATTGCCGCGGCGCGGTGGTGGGCGACGCGCTCGCCAACCTGCTCGCCTTCGCAGGCTACGACGTGACGAAGGAGTACTACATCAACGACGCCGGCGTGCAGATCGACGTGCTGGCGCGCTCGGTCATGCTGCGCTACCGCGAGGCGCTGGGTGACGAGATCGGCGAGATCCCGGCCGGGCTCTATCCGGGCGATTACCTGAAGCCGGTCGGCCAGGCGCTGGCCGACGAGTTCGGCCGTTCGCTCAACCAGATGCCCGAGGACGAGGCGCTGGCCGTCGTCAAGGACCGCGCCGTCGACGCCATGATGGTGATGATCCGCGAGGACCTGGCGGCGCTGAACGTGCGCCACGAGGTGTTCTTCTCCGAGCGCACGCTGCACGCCGACAATGCGCGGCTGATCCGCCAGGCGATCAACGACCTGACGATGAAGGGCTACATCTACAAGGGCAAGCTGCCGCCGCCCAAGGGCCAGCTCCCGGAAGACTGGGAGGACCGCGAGCAGACGCTGTTCCGCTCGACCGAGGTGGGCGACGACATCGACCGGCCGCTGGTCAAGTCGGACGGCAGCTACACCTATTTCGCCGCCGACGTCGCCTACATGAAGGACAAATATGCGCGCGGCTTCGAGGAGCTGATCTTCGTGCTCGGCGCCGACCATGGCGGCTACGTCAAGCGCATGGAGGCGCTGGCGCGCGCCATCTCGGACGGCGACCTGAAGCTGACCATCCTGTTGTGCCAGTTGGTGAAGCTTTTCCGCGACGGCGAGCCGGTGCGCATGTCGAAACGGGCAGGGGAGTTCGTCACCCTGCGCGACGTGGTCGAGGAGGTCGGCCGCGACGCGATCCGCTTCATGATGCTCTACCGCAAGAGCGACGCGCCGCTCGACTTCGACTTCGCCAAGGTGACCGAGCAGTCGAAGGACAATCCGGTGTTCTACGTGCAGTACGCTTCGGCGCGCTGCCATTCGGTGTTCCGGCAGGCGAAGGAGCAGCTCGGCGCGGGCCTCGACCTGTCGCGCGGGACGCTCGCTGCGGCCGCCGGCCGGCTGACCGACGAGGGCGAAGTGGCGCTGCTGCGCAAGCTTGCCGAATATCCGCGGCTGATCGAGCAGGCGGCGACCTCGCAGGAGCCGCACAGGCTCGCATTCTACCTCTACGAACTGGCCAGCGCCTTCCACGCGCAGTGGAACAGAGGGACCGAGACTCCGGACTTACGCTTTGTTAAGGTTAACGACCCAGAATTGACCCATGCCAGACTAGGGCTGGTGCAGGCGGTCCTGGACGTGATTGCGTCCGGCCTTGCGTTAGTGGGAGCCGAGGCACCTGCGGAAATGCGCTAAGGTTCGCGGAACGTTCTGTCACCATTTGCCCACAATGCGCTGGTAGGGCCAACCCAAGCGTGACGTCGCCGGCGTCCGACCCAGTGTGAGTGTGGGGACATAGCATGGCAGACACCAACCTCCTGAAGCGGCGCCTGCAGGACCGCTTCGACAGCAGCGACCCGTTCGCCGAGCTGACCCGGATCATGGCGCGCGAGCCGCGCGCCGAGGCGCCCAGCCTCGCCGATGATCCGTTCGACATCGACCTCGAGAAGGAGCTGATGGGCGATCTCGGCGACGGCCTGGCCGACGGGCCGGAGCCCGCGGTCGAAGCCTATGCGCCCGAGGCCTATGCGCCGGCGCCGGAGCAGCGGGACGCTCGCTTCGCAGCGGCCGACGACCGCGCCTTCGCGACCCCCGCCGCCGACAGCTTCGCCGCCGAGTTCGACGAGGTCGACTGGGATGGGGAAGCCGAGACCTTGGCCGCCGTCGAGGAAACGGTCGAGGAGCCGCAGGCCGTCTACGCTCCCACCAGTTACGCTCCCGTGCAGGACTGGCAGGCGCCCGCGCCGGCCGCCGAGGTCGAGCATGAAGAAGCCGTGGATGAGGCGCCCGTCGCCGCCGCGGCGGAAGACCCGTTCGGCGACGATCTCGGCCTGGCCGAGGTCGACATGGATTTCGGCGAGCTCGACATGGACGATCGCGCCGCCGTCGCCGCGCCCGGCGATGAAGCCGCCGAGGCCGACGACGAGGTGGCGTATGAGGACGCGCCGGAGGCGGTCGCTTACGACGCCGAACCGCAGGCCGACGCCCGGTTCGAGCCCGATGCGTCGCAGGCGGACGAGCCGAGCCTCGAGGACGAGCTGAACCGCCTGCTGGGCGGCGGCGCGCGCGTCCAGGCCGCGCAGCCTTCCTACAACGATCGCGACTACGCTTCGGAAACCGCCTACGCCCGCGCCAACCATGCGGCCTACGACCGCGGCAACGCCGCGTTCGAGGAGCCGGTCGCGGAGGAAACGGACGAGGCATGGCAGGACGCGCCCGCCGAGCCGGAGCCGGTTCAGGCCGCGGCCGAGCCTGCGGGCGACCCGTTCGCCGTATTCTCCCACATCGCGCCGGCGATGCCGTCGCTCAGGCGCACCCATGCCGCGCCGGACGGCCATGCCGAAGCCGCCCCCGCGGGGCTGTTCGACGACGTCGAGACCGTCGACGTGGCCGTCGACCATGTGCCGGCGCAGGACGATCTCGACCTGCCGGAGACGCATTTCGACGAGCCGGCGCCGGCCTATGACGATTTCGACACCGAGTTCGCCGCTTCGTTCGGCCAGCCGCGTGCAGAGCAGCCGCAGGCCGAGCCGGCTCCCGCCGGCTACGGCGATGACCAGTTCGCCGAGGCGATCGGCCTGAGCGGCGCGGCCGCGGCGACCGCCGCCAGCGGCTGGGGCGCCCGCGCCCAGGCCGCGACGCAGGACGACAGCGACCTCGAGCGCGAGATCGACGTC
>JAFKJY010000159.1 GCA_017305835.1 Hyphomicrobiales bacterium | reverse complement strand
CCGATCGAGGTCTTGCCGGCGCCCATCATGCCGACGAAGACGATCGGGCGCCCGGCGAGCCGCTCGAGCACGCCGGCCGCGCGGCCGTCGACGGTGTTGGCCTCTGCTGTCATCGGTCTCCGCCTGTCAGCGGCGGGTATCGACATGAAACCGGGCCGCCGTCAAGCGGCGGGCCGACCGCCCGCTGCTTGCCCCGCGGCTTGCAATGAGGGGATCGCTCCCCCATAACGGCGCGGGGACGAAGCAGCCGCTGCGGGGAATACGAGAGCATGCCGACCCTCTTCCGCCTGATCGTCATCGTCGCCCTGATCGTCGGCGTCGTCTACGGCTCGATGTATGCGCTGGCCAACTTCGTCCAGCCCAAGGTCGGCGAGATCTCCGTGCGCGTTCCCGCCGACAGGCTGAACAGGTGAGCGCGCCATGCGCGACGCCCACCGCATCGAAGCCTTCCTGGAGATGATGGCCGCCGAGCGCGGCGCCTCCGACAACACGCTCGCCGCCTACCGCCGCGACCTGGAGGACGCCGCCTCCTCCCTCGAAGGCGGCTGGGGCGGCATCGCCGCCGCGCCGGTCGAGGCCGTGCGCCGCTATCTCGATTCCATCGCCGCGCGCGGCTTCGCCGGCACCACCCAGTCGCGAAAGCTGTCGGCGCTACGCCAGTTCTACAAGTTCCTCTATGCCGAGGGCCTGCGCGGCGACGACCCGACCGGCACGCTCGACAGCCCGCGGCGCGGCCGCCCGCTGCCCAAGACGCTGGGCGAGGAGGAGGTCGGCCGCCTGCTCGACCGGGCGGCCGCCGACGCGGCCTCGCCGCCCGAGGGCACGGATGCTATAGCGGCGCTGCGCTTCCACGCGCTGCTGGAGGTGCTCTACGCCACCGGCCTGCGCGTGTCCGAACTCGTCGCGCTGCCGCTGGCCGTCGCCCGCCGCGACGAGCGCTTCTTCACCGTGCGCGGCAAGGGCGGCAAGGAGCGGCTGGTGCCGCTGTCCGAGAAGGCCTGCGCGGCGATGAAGGCGTGGCTGGCCGCACGGGCGAAGGACCCCGCCTTCGCCGAAAGCCCGTACCTTTTCCCCGCCCGCTCCGAGAGCGGCCACCTCGCCCGCCAAGTCTTCGCGCGCGACCTCAAGGCAGCCGCCGCCCGCGCCGGCGTCAGGCTTTCCGCCATCTCGCCGCACGTGCTGCGCCACGCCTTCGCCAGCCACCTGCTGCAGAACGGCGCCGACCTGCGCGTCGTCCAGCAACTTCTGGGTCATTCCGACATCTCGACCACGCAAATCTACACGCACGTGCTCGAAAAGCGCCTCGTCGAGCTGGTCAACACGCATCATCCGCTTGCCGACCCGTGACATGGAAGCTATTTGAGGCTTGAATTTCCTTCCGTCGCGCCGCGATCGGCGCCGCCTGCACAGTTCCGGACACGGCTCGAGATTTCGACGGCGTATGTATAATTACCTTGATTTCGAGAAGCCGGTTCAGGACCTTGAGGGCCAGATCCTCGAGCTCAGGCGGCTTGCCGAGACCAATGCCGACGTCAATGTCGCCGACGAGATCAAGCGGCTGGAGAAGCGCGTCTCCGACACGCTGCGCGACCTCTACAAGGCGCTGACCCCCTGGCAGAAGGCGCAGGTCGCGCGCCATTCCGACCGGCCGCACTGCCTCGACTACGTCAACGGGCTGTTCACCGATTTCACCCCGCTCGCAGGCGACCGTCTCTACGGTGAGGACGAGGCCATCATCGGCGGCTTCGCCCGCTTCCGCGGCGAGGCCGTCGCCGTCATCGGCCAGGAGAAGGGTTCCGACACCAAGAGCCGGCTCAGGCACAATTTCGGCATGGCGCGGCCGGAAGGCTACCGCAAGGCCGTCCGCATCATGGAGCTGGCCGACCGCTACGGCCTGCCGGTCGTCACGCTGGTCGACACCGCCGGCGCCTATCCCGGCATCGGCGCTGAGGAACGCGGCCAGGCCGAGGCGATCGCCCGCTCCACCTCCGTCTCGCTCGGCCTCAAGGTGCCGACCGTCTCGGTCGTCATCGGCGAGGGCGGCTCCGGCGGCGCCATCGCGATCGCGACGGCCAACCGCGTCTACATGCTGGAGCACGCGATCTATTCGGTGATCTCGCCCGAGGGTGCGGCCTCGATCCTGTGGCGCGACCCGACGCGGGCCAAGGATGCCGCCACCGGCATGAAGATCACCGCGCAGGACCTGCTCGACATGAAGGTGATCGACGGCATCATCGCCGAGCCGGTGGGCGGCGCCCAGCGCGGGCCGGAAGCCGTCGTGGCGGCGACCGGCGAGCAGATCGCCAGGGCCTTCGCCGAGCTCGCCGCCTCCAACCTCGACTATCGCGAGCAGCGCCGCGAGAAATTCCTCGCCATCGGCCGCAGCCTCTAGGGTCTTCGTCACCGCGCCTTCGCGGCCGCGCCTTTCTTCGCCTTGGCGCCCTTGCCGGGGGCCGCAGCCGGCCGACGGCGCGACGCCGGCCTGAGCTTGGCGATCGACCGGCCGGGCAGCCTGAGCGGCACCGGCGGCGCATCCGACAGGCCGTCAATCACGGCGCCGGCGATGCCGGTCGCGACGAAATCGGCATTGACCGCGTCTGCCGTGAACGGCGCTTCCGCCGCCTCGCCATTGGCCGGCACCGGCACCAGCAGCCCGACGCGCAGCCCCTTGCGCGCCCGCTTCAGCCGCCGCACCACGTGGCGCGCCAGCGCCAGCGAGCGCGGGTTGAGGAAGGCGACGATCGCCGTGTCGACGCCGGCCAGCCCCAGCTCGCCGACACGCCGCGGCGCGAGGTCGGCATGGGTGGCGGCGAAGGCCTCGGCATCCTGCACGCCCAGCACCTGCGCCAGCATGGCCGCCACCGCGTCGTCCACCTCGTCGCGTCCGCCGACGCACAGCAGCCGGCGGCCCTCGCCGTCAGGCAGCTCGCGCGCCTCGGTCTCGTCGGCCGTGCCGGCCTCATCGGTGGCCGCCTCGTCGTCCTCCTCGTTCTCCTCCTGCGCGATCTCCTCGAGATTGGCGACCAGCGCCAGCGCACCCTGCGCCAGCCGCTGCCGCTGCTCCTCCGGGATCAGGCCACGCTGGCGGTCCTGCTCGCCGAGCAGCAGCGCCGGCAGGCCGACCTGGTCGTAGAAGTCGACCAGCCAGCCCTCCTGCAGGAAATCCTCCGCATGGTCGGTCGCCTCGTCGGGGTCGCCGGCGAGCAGCCGCTGGTAGAGCCGCGCATGCGGCTCCAGCACCGGCTCGTCGCCGAGCATCACGTCGAGGAACTCGAATTGCGGCACGTAGCGGCCGAGCACCACGAGGCAGACCGTCAGCGGCGTCGACATGACCAGCCCGAGCGGCCCCCACAGCCAAGTCCAGAAGATCGCCGCGACGATGATGGCGAGCGGCGACAGGCCGGTATTGGTGCCGTAGAGCCACGGCTCCAGCACGTTGCCGCTGATGAACTCCATGACCAGGAACAGCGCCGCCGTCCACAGCAGCAGCGACCAGCCCGGCGCCACCGCGATCGCCAGGAACAGCGGCAGCAGCATGCCGATCGCCGGGCCGATATAGGGCACGAAGCGCAGCACCATCGCCAGCAGCCCCCACAGGAGCGCGTTGGGGATGCCCAGCACCCACAGGCCGATGGTGATCGGGATGGCATAGAGCGTGTTGACGACGAGCTGCATCAGAAGGTAGCGGCCGACCCGCTTGCCCGCATCCTCCAGCGCCGCCGTCGTCCGGTTCAGGTCGCTGTAGCCGACCAGCCGGATGAAGCGGTCGCGCAGGTCCTCGCGCTCCAGCAGCATGAAGATGACGACGACGAGGACGAGGCCGCTCGTCGCGAACGGGCTGACCAGCGGCAGGATCACGCCCTTGAGGATGTCGAGCGGGCCCTGGTGCGTGACGACCTCGACCGGCATCGGGTCGGGCTTCTTCGGCATGTCCGGCGCTGTGCCGGCCTGCGTCGTCTTCTCCAGCTCGATGCCGATGCGCTGCACCGCCTCCGACAGGCGCTCGATCATGCCGGAGCCGGCGCCGGCCTCCCTCAGGCCGTGGATCTTGCTGAGGATGTTGGACTGGTAGGTCGGCAGGTTCTGCGCCAGCGTCGCCACCTGCGTCGCCACGACGAAGCTGAACAGGGCGATCGCCACGAAGGCGATGGCCACCGTCGAGACCACCGCGACCACGCGCGGCACGCCCCGCCGGCGCAGGAACGACACGATCGGCGCCAGCGCGAAGGTGAGCAGCAGCGCGATCGCCAGCGGCAGGAACACCTCGCGCCCCAGCGACAGCACCGCGGTGATGCCGATCATCGCGACGAGCGTGGTGAGCGTCGAGCGGGCAGGCCCCCGCGCCGGCGGCGCAGAGGCACCGGCCGCGAGCACGCGATCCTCGTTGTCGATGGGCATTCTTTCCCCTCCAGCCGGCGCCGTCCGGCGTGGCGCCAGCGATCAAATGCGCCGGGGTGCGCGCTGGTTCCCGGCCCGGCCGCCATCATCGGACCTTTCACCGGGAGGCGGAAGTGCCTACATTGGTCTGGCCCGCCCGCACCGCGGACGTTGCGGAGGATTGATCATGGATGCACAACGCTTCGAGGTCACGCGCACCGACGCCGAATGGCGCGCCTTGCTGACGCCCGAGCAGTACCAGGTGATGCGCCAGCACGGCACCGAACGGCCGGGAAGCTGCGCGCTGCTGCACGAGCACCGCGCCGGCCGCTTCAAATGCGCCGGCTGCGGCCAGGTCCTGTTCGAATCGACGCTCAAGTTCGAGAGCGGCACCGGCTGGCCGAGCTTCAACAACCCCGTGCCCGGCGCCGTCGAGACCTCGACCGACAGGACCTGGGGCATGACGCGCACGGAGGTGCACTGCGCCCGCTGCGGCAGCCATCTCGGCCACGTCTTCCCCGACGGGCCGCCGCCCACCGGCCTGCGCTACTGCATCAACGGCGTCGCGCTGGACTTCGAGCCGGCCGCCTGACGGGCGACCCGCGCGGCCGCCATCACACCAGCGTCGCCACCGCCAGCCACAGCGTCGCGCCGAGCCGGTAGGCCGCGGCCGGGCTCGGCATCAGTCGCGCCGCCGCGCGCCACACCGCGACGACCAGGAAGATGTTGTAGGGCAGCGGCGAGAGATAGACGCAGACCGCCACCCAGGCGGGATGCTTGAAGCCCAGCATCAGGATCGCCGCAAAGGCGGCCACCACGTTGACGGCTGTGCCGACAGCCAGCATGTCGGTCCAGAACACCCCCCCCGCCGGCACCTCGCCGGCGAGCCGCGCGGCCACGAAGCCGCGCCGTCGTCCGATTCTGCTTCCCCCGGCTTCCGCCATGGCCGCCTGCCCTCAGCGCCTGCCTCAAGCGCCGGCCCGGCGCGCGGCCGGCCGGGAAATGGCTTACACCATGCCGAGAGCGGCCTTGTAGAGGTCGAGGATCGCCTCCTCCTCCTGCCGCTCGGCCTGGTCCTTCTTGCGCATCCTGATGATGGCGCGCACCGCCTTGGTGTCGAAGCCCGTGCCCTTCATCTCGGCGTAGACTTCCTTGATGTCGTCGGCGATCGTCTTCTTCTCCTCCTCGAGCCGCTCGACGCGCTCGATGAAGGCGCGCAACTGTCCGGCTGCGACGGTCTGGGCGGTCTCGCTGGTGATGTCCTCGGCCACGCTTCTCTCTCCGCTGGGGCATCGCGCGGCTGGGCCGGCGCCCTCCGGCGCGCGATGCGGTCAGGTCAAAATGGATGGAGCCGATCCCGCCCGCGTTTCCCACGCGGGGACGATCATGCCCCGGCACGCCGCGACTCGCAAACGCGCGGCGCGCCGTTCGATGAACCAGCGCGCGGCGGGGGTCAAGTCGCCGCCGGCCTGCTTGTTTTGCGCATGATGTCTATCCGAAAAGTCTGCAGCTTTTCGGCATCATGCTTCAGCGGTCGACGGTGGCCATCATCGCGGCGCCGTAGCGCTCGCCGGCCACCTGCTCCGGCGCCAGCGCGGCGTCGAGCCGGGCCATGTCGGCGGCGTCGAGCGCGATCGAGGCGGCGGCGACGTTCTCTTCGAGGTAACTCCGCCGCTTGGTGCCGGGGATCGGCACGACGTCCGGCCCCTTGGCCAGCAGCCAGGCGAGCGCGATCTGGCCCGGCCGCGCGCCGTGCCGTGCGGCCACCTCGGCGACGATCCGCGCCGCCTTCACGTTGGCGTCGAAATTGGCGCCCCGGTAGCGCGGGTCGTGGTGGCGGAAATCGCTCGGTGGATAGTCCTCGCCGCGCTTGACCGCGCCGGTGAGGAAGCCGCGGCCGAGCGGCGCGAACGGCACCAGCCCGATGCCCAGCTCGCGCAGCAGCGGGATGATCTGCGGCTCGAGGTTGCGCTCCCACAGCGAATATTCGCTCTGCAGCGCGCTGACCGGGAATGTCGCATGGGCGCGGCGGATGTTGGCCGCCCCCGCCTCGGAGAGGCCGAAGAAGCGCACCTTGCCCTGCCGCACCAGCTCGCCGACGGCGCCCGCGACGTCCTCGACCGGCACGCCGGGATCTATGCGGTGCTGGTAGAGCAGGTCGATATGGTCGGTGCGCAGCCGCTTCAGGCTCGCCTCCACCACCTCGCGGATGCGCTCCGGCCGGCTGTCCATCCTGCCGTGCACCTGCTCGCCGTTCTCGAAGCGGAAGCCGAACTTGGTGGCGATCACCGCCCTGTCGCGGCGGCCTTCGAGCGCGCGGCCGATGAGCTCCTCGTTGACGAACGGCCCGTAGACCTCGGCCGTGTCGAGGAAGGTGCAGCCGAGCTCCAGCGCCCGGTGGATGGTGGCGACCGATTCGGCCTCGTCGGCCGGCCCGTAGGCCTGGCTCATGCCCATGCAGCCGAGCCCGACCGCCGACACTTCGAGGCCCTGCCGGCCGAGCTTGCGGGTGCCCAGGGTCATGGCGATGTTCCTTTCCTGCGATCGGGGGAGGCGACCGTGCGTTCAGCCGCGCCGCGGCCGCGCCTTCTCGAAGGCGGCCAGCTTCTCGGGCGAGGCCGCCGTCTGGTGGCGCGCCTGCCATTCGGCATAGGGCATGCCGTAGACGATCTCGCGCGATTCCTCCTTGCCGAGCGGCACGCCGGCGGCCTCGGCCGCCTCGCGATACCAGTTCGACAGGCAGTTGCGGCAGAAGCCGGCGAGGTTCATCAGGTCGATGTTCTGCACGTCGCTGCGCTCGCGCAGATGCGCGACGAGCCGGCGGAAGGCGGCGGCCTCGAAGTCGCGCTTCTGGTCTTCGCTGAGTTCGCTCATGGCAAGTCTCCCTTGCTGCGGAGAGCCCGTCAGGGAACCGGCCCGGTGCGCGAGCCGAACTGCCTGACCTCGTGGATATCGGCCCGCCGGTTGATCGCGTCAAGCATCGGGGCGAGCCGACGCGCCCATGCCTCCTGGCCCGCCGCGTCGGCGATCAGGTCCTGGCGGATCTCGATCAGCGCATGCGCGAAGCCGTTGACGATGCAGTGCCGGAACATCGTGTCGCCGCGCAGCGCCCCGTCATAGGGCTCGTTGTCGCCGACGACGAGGGCCGGGTCGGCCGACAGCATCTCGATCAGCGGCCGCACGGCGCGGTCGTCGCTGTCCCACAGCACGCCGGCGTGCCACGGCCGCGCGCGCCCCTGCATGCTCGGCGTGAAGGAATGCACCGAGAAGACGAAGGGCGCCCGGCCGCTCGCCGCCGCAACGGAAGCGATCATCGCGCCGACGGCGGCATGATAGGGCCGGTAGTAGCGGTCGAGCCGCCGCTGCCGCGCCGCCTCGTCCATCGGATAGTTGGCCGGCACGATCGTGCCGTCGTAGCGCTGGCGGATCAGCGTCGGGTCGT
>JAFKJY010000055.1:11987-75465 GCA_017305835.1 Hyphomicrobiales bacterium | reverse complement strand
GTGGCGCCGGCCCCGGCGGGGGAGCGCGCCATGGCCGCGGGCACGCTGGAGGGCTCGATCGGCCCGCCCGCCTTCGCCGTCACCGTCTCCAGAAGCCGCCTGGCGATCCCCGCAACTGCCACGCTCGAATGGAATGAGCATGACCACGCCTTTCGTGAAAGAGACCCGGCCCGGGCCGCGCATCCTGGCGCTGTGGCTGCCCTATCTGGCGACCGAGCGCATCCTGCGCGGCAGGCTGGGGCGGTCGTGGCGTTCAGGGGCGTCGCGTGAAAGCGGGGCGGCCCGGCCGCCTCTGGTGGTCAGCCGCCGCGAGGACAATACCCAGCGCGTCCACGCGCTCGACGAGCGGGCGGAGGGGCTGCGGCTGAAGCGCGGCATGGGGCTGGCCGACGCGCGCGCCATATGCCCGGGGATCGAGGTGGTCGAGGCCGACCCGGCCGCCGACGCGCGGCTGCTTTCGGCGATCGCCGACTGGTGCGACCGCTACACGCCGCTGGTGGCGACCGACGGGATGGACGGGCTGTTCCTCGACATCGCCGGCTGCGCCCACCTGTTCGGCGGCGAGGAGGAGATGCTGGCGGAGGTGGTCGGGCGGCTGGCGGCGCAGGGCTTCGACGCCCGCGGCGGCATCGCTTCGACGCCGGGGGCCGCCTGGGCGGCCGCCCGCTACGGCCTGCCGCCGCTGCCGCGCGGGACCGAGGCGGCCGGGCTGGCGCCGCTGCCGCTCGCCGCGCTGCGGCTCGAGGCCGCGACGGTGCGCGGGCTCGAAAGTGTGGGCCTGCGCAGCGTCGGGCCTGTGATGAGGGCGGCGCGGGCACCGCTCGCGCGCCGCTTCGGCAGGATGCTGATCCTGCGGATCGACCAGGCCGTCGGCGCCGTCGAGGAAGCGATCTCGCCGCGCGGGCCGGTGGCGCCGCTGTCGGTCGAGCGCGGCTTCGCCGAGCCGCTGTCGCGGCTGGAGGACGTCGAGCGCCTCGTGCCGATGCTGGCCGCCTCCCTCGCGCGGGATCTGGAACGGCGCGGCGAGGGCGCGCGCCGGCTCCAGCTCGTGCTTTTCCGCGCCGACGGCGCGGTCAGCCGCCTCGCCGTCGGCACGGCGCGGCCGGTGCGGGAGCCGAGGCTCGTCGCCAGGCTGTTCGCGGAGAAGCTGAAGGCGACGGGCGAGGAGATCGATGTCGGCTTCGGCTACGACCTCGTCCGCCTCGCCGCGCTTTCGGTCGCCCGCCTCGACCCGATGCAGGCCGATCTCGCCGAGGACGGGGCCGACGGGACGGACGACGTCGCCTTCTTCGCCGACAGGGTGCGCGCGCGGCTGGGCGAGCGGGCGCTGCTGCGGGCCGTCATGGTGGAAAGCCACGTGCCCGAGCGCGCCGTGCTGAGCCTTCCCCATGCGCTGCAGGAGCCGGCCCGGACCGCCGCCTCGCGGCCCGGCCCGGCGGAGCGGCCGATCCGCCTGCTTACACCGCCCGAGCCGATCGAGGTGTTCGCGACGGAGGTGCCGGAAGGCCCGCCGCTCAATTTCCGCTGGCGCCGCGCGACCCATCGCATCGCCCGCGCCGAGGGGCCGGAGCGCATCGCGCCGGAATGGTGGCGCGAGCCGGCAGGCGCGCCGAGCCGCGACTATTTCCGCGTCGAGGACCGGGAGGGACGGCGCTACTGGGTCTTTCGCGAGGGCTCCTACGGCGCCGGGACGCCGATGCCGCGCTGGTTCGTGCAGGGCTTCTTCGCATGAACGCGATGGCGCCGCCCGCCTATGTCGAGTTCGCCGCGCAGTCGAACTTCTCGTTCCTGCGCGGCGCCTCGCGGCCGGAAGAGCTGGTCGTGGCGGCGAAGCTCATCGGCCACGCTGCGCTGGGGCTCGCCGACCGCAACACGGTGGCCGGCGTGGTGCGCGCCTGGAGCCAGTCGAAAAGCATCATCCTGTCGGAAGGCGCCAAGCCGCTCGACCTCCCATACCACCCGGGTTGCCGGCTGGCCTTCTGCGACGGAACGCCGGACGTGCTCGCCTATCCGCGCGACCGCGCGGGCTGGGGCCATCTGTGCCGGCTGCTCACCGAGGCCAATTTTCGCGACGGCGCCGAGAAGGGCGCGCCGCTGGTCCAGCGAAAAGACCTCCTCGAATGGGGAACGAGCATGTCGCTCGCCGTGATCTTCAGGCTGCCGGAGGCCGCGGCCGACCTCGATGTCCTGCGCAGCCTGCGCGGGCGTTTCGGCGCCGCGGTGCGGCTCGCCGTGGCGCCCGCCTATGACGGCGACGACCGGCTGCGGATCGTCGAGGCGGCGGCGCTCGCCCGCGCGGCCGGCGTGCCGCTGATGGCGGTGAACGACGTGCTCTACCACATGCCCGATAGGCGGCCGCTGCAGGACGTGCTGACGGCGATCCGGCTGAAGACGACGGTCGCGGAAGCCGGCTTCGCGCTCGCCGCCAATGCCGAGCGCCACCTCAAGGCGCCGGCCGAGATGGCGCGGCTGTTCAGGGCCGTTCCGGAGGCGATCTCCGAGACGACCCGCTTCGCAGCGGAACTTTCCTTCCGTCTCGACCAGCTCAGCCACAATTATCCCGAAGAGACCTCCACGCCCGGCGTCGACCCGCAGGTGGAGCTGGAGGAGCTGACCTGGAAAGGCGCGGCGCAACGCTATCCGGAGGGACTTCCCGACGGCCTTGAGGAGCGCATCCGGCACGAGCTGGGGATCATCGCGGAGAAGATATATGCCCGCTACTTCCTCACCGTACGCGACATCGTCGTATATGCCCGCTCCCAGAACATCCTGTGCCAGGGCCGCGGCTCGGCCGCCAATTCCGTCGTCTGCTTCTGCCTCGGGATCACCGAGGTCAATCCCACCCTCACCGATCTCCTGTTCGAGCGCTTCGTCTCCACCGAGCGCGACGAACCGCCCGACATCGACGTCGATTTCGAGCATGGGCGGCGCGACGAGGTCATCGCCTACATCTACGAAAAATACAGCGCGAAGCGCACGGCGCTGGCCGCCTCCGTCGTCACCTATCGCGGCCGCTCGGCGTTGCGCGAGGTGGCCAAGGCGATGGGCCTGTCGGACGATGTCCAGTCGGCTCTTTCGGGGTCGATCTGGGGCTGGTCCTCGTCCGAGTTGGGGGAGAAGGAAGCGAAAGCCGGCGGGCTCACCGAGGACGACCAGATGACCAGGCTGGTGCTCGACCGCGCCAACGATCTGGTCAGGTCAGAATGCCCGCGCCATCTCTCCCAGCATGTCGGCGGCTTCGTCATCACCAAGGACCGGCTCGACGAGATCGTGCCGATCGTCCGGACGGCGATGGACGAGCGCAAGATGGTCGAGTGGGACAAGGACGACCTCGACGCGGTCAAGCTGATCAAGGTCGACGTGCTGGCGCTCGGCATGCTGTCCTGCTTGCGGCGCTGCTTCGATCTGCTGGAGACCCACTACAGGCACGACTGGCCGGAGAGGCTGACCCTGGACACGATTCCGAAGGAGGAAGACCCCGTCTACGACATGATCTGCCGGGCCGACACGCTCGGCGCCTTCCAGATCGAGAGCCGCGCGCAGATGTCGATGCTGCCGCGCCTGCGGCCGCGAAGATTCTACGACCTCGTCATCGAGGTGGCGATCGTCCGGCCCGGTCCGATCCAGGGCAACATGGTGCATCCCTATCTGCGCCGGCGGATGGGCAAGGAGAAGGTGGATTATCCGAGCCCCGAGCTTGAGAAGATTCTTTCACGGACGAAAGGCGTGCCGCTGTTCCAGGAACAGGCGATGAGCATCGCCATAACGGCCGCAGGCTTCTCTCCAGCCAAGGCCGACAAGCTGCGTCGCGCGATGGCGACTTTCAGGAGAAATGGCACCATCGACAAGCTGAAGGATGAGTTCATCGGCGGCATGGTGGCCAAAGGCTATCCGCTGGAGTTTGCAAAACGCTGCTTCCAACAGATCGAGGGTTTTGGCGATTACGGCTTCCCCGAGAGCCATGCCGCGTCCTTCGCGCTGCTGGTCTATGCCTCCTGCTGGTTCAAGGCCTTCTATCCGGACGTCTTCTGCGCAGCGATCCTCAACTCGCAGCCGATGGGATTCTATGCGCCGGCGCAGCTCGTGCGGGACGCGCGCGAGCACGGCATCGAGGTGCGGCCTGTCGACGTCAACGCCTCCGCCTGGGACTGCACGCTGGAAGAGGCCGAATTCGACCCGGCCCGGATCGCGCCGCGTCACGGCGAGATGCGCGGCGTCATCAGGAGCCGCCACGCGCTGCGGCTCGGCCTGCGGCAGGTCAAGGGGCTTTCGGAAGACGAAATGGAGCGTCTCGTCGACATGCGCGGCGACGGCTACGGCTCGGTGCGCGAGGTCTGGCTGCGCGCAGGCCTCGGCGTCGAGGCGATGGAGAAGCTGGCGCAGGCGGACGCCTTCCGCTCGATCGGGCTCGACAGGCGCGCGGCGCTGTGGGCGGTGCGCGGGCTCGACCGGGCCAAGGCGGCGGAGCGGCTGCCGCTGTTCGAGCGGCCGCAGGCGCCGCTGCGCGACCGCGAGCCGGCGGTCTCGCTCCCCCTGATGCCGCCCGGGGAGCATGTCATCCACGACTACCGGGCGCTCGGCCTCTCGCTCAAGGCGCATCCGCTCTCCTTCCTGCGCGACCGCCTCGACGGGATCGGGGTCACGCCCAACGCGGCGCTTGCGGCCGTGCCGGACGGACGGCGCGTCTGGGTCGCCGGGCTGGTGCTGGTGCGGCAGCGGCCGGGCACGGGCAATGCGATCTTCCTGACGCTGGAGGACGAGGGCGGCATCGCCAACGCCATCGTCTGGGCGCGCAGCTTCGAGCGCTTCCGGCCGGTCATCATGGGCAGCCGCATGATCCGCGTCCGCGGCCGGCTGCAATGCGAAGCGGGCGTCATCCACATCGTCGCCGACGCGATGGAGGATCTTTCGACGTGGCTCGGCGATCTGTGCGAAGGAGCGATCGAAAGGCGCTTGCGGGTGGACGACGGCGTCGACGGCAGGCCCGGTTCACGCGCGCCGGGCGGGCACCAGCCGGCGGGAAGCGGAGCGACCGCCGAGCTGTTGCGACGAGCGGAGGACCAGGCCCGCGCCGCGCGGCAGGTCATGCCCAAGGGCCGCAATTTTCACTGAGGGTGCGCACCGGATGGCGCGGCATCGGCAGGAAGGGGGAGCCGCAGCCTCACGGCCGGACGTCCCTTTCCGGGGTCCAGGGTTCCGCTACGGCGCGCCGTGGCCAGCAATGGCGGGCTCAACTGCGCCGTGAAGGAAAGCCGCGTTACATATGGAATGCCGGCCGACGAAGGATTTCGCCGGCCGGCTGATCGGTTATTCCGAGCCTGTCACTTCACCAGCCGCTCGATGCGCGACTGCATGGACTTGGCGGCGTCCTCGGCCGATTTGAGCCCCAGCACGGCCGCCTGCGATTCCTCGCGGAAGATCGCCGCGACCTCGACCGAGCGGTCGAAGCTCGAAGGGATGACCTGGGCGATCTTCAGCGCCTCCGACTCGGCCTTGGTGTAGGGCAGCTTCTGCTGCAGGCGCGGGTCGGAATAGGCGTTGGGGTCGACCGGGCCGTTGCCGTTGAGCGCGATGCGGATCGTCGCTTCCTTCGTCGCCAGCGCGCGCATCAGCGAATAGGCCATGTCCTTATTCTTCGCATTGCGCGGAATGGCCATCGACCAGATCTCGGTGATCGCCGTGCCGGCCGGATTGGTCGCCGAGGGCGTCACGACCACGTCGATCTGGCCGGGAAACTTCGAACTGTCAGGATTGTTGTAGACCGCATAGCGGGCGAACGGGTCGATCGCCATCGCGGCCTGGCCGGTCTGCATCGCCGTGATGACGTCGTCGATGGTCATGGTGGCGTAATTCTGTGCCAGCACGCCCTCCTTGTAGAGCTGCGCCATCGTGGACAGCCCCTTCACCATTTCGGGGCTGTCGGCCGTGACCTTGCCGTCGTCGCCGAACAGGCGCGCGCCGAAGGCCGACAGCAAAGTGAGGACCGCGACGTGCTCGTCGCCCGAATTCATCACCAGGCCGGACACGCGGGTGCCGTCCTTGCGCGTGTAGCTCATCTTGCGGGCGTATTCGAGCAGCTCGTCGAGCGTGCGCGGGGCATGGTCGAGGCCCTGCTCGGCAAACAGCGCCTTGTTCCAGTGCAGGCCGGTGGTGGCGTGGCGGAACGGGATGGCGGTCAGGTGCCCGTCATAGGTCAGCGCCTTCTTCATCGGCTCGGGAATCGAATCGAGGATCTCGATCGGCTCCGCCTTGATGCGGTCGTCCAGCGGCTCCAGCAGGGCGGCGATCTTCGGCGTGTGGAACTTGTTGATGACGAAGGCGAGATCGACCGAGCTCTCGGCCAGCGACAGCTCGCGGCCGAGGCGATCGTGGATCGGGTCGATGTTGCCGGTCACCCAGTTCAGTTCGACCCCGTTGGCCTTGGCCCACTCGCCGGCGACGTCGCCGCCGGTCGTGCCGGACGTCAGCCCGCGCGCGACGTTCTCGTGCACCTTGTGGGACAGGACGGTCAGCGTCTTGGTCTGCGCCCACGCCCCCGACAGCCCCATTCCAGCGCCGAACGCCACACCGGCGGCCAGCACCACGCGTCTCGTCAGTCTCATTTCAGCTCCTCCAGCTTTGGATCGACAAAATCTTGGATCCATTGATATGGATCCAATCAGGAAAGAAGGCTTCGGTCAACCGCCTCCGCAGCGGCTGGACATTGGGTCGCAACCATGACTAGGATTCTTGGATCCATGATTGCGGGCGAAAGCGTCCGCCCAACAGGGGAGGCTGCGGCGTGGAACGTGCGGTCCGTTTCAAGAGTGCGGCTGACTACGCCACCTCCGAAATCCAGCGGATGATCCTCGCCGGCGACCTGCCCGCGGGCGAGCGGCTCGACCAGGTGCGGCTGGCCGAACAGCTCGACGTCAGCCGCCACCCGGTGCGGCAGGCGATCGAGCGGCTGGCCGAGCGCGGCTTCGTCCAGCTCAGCCCGCATCGCAGCGCCGTCGTCACGGCGCAATCCGTCGACGACCTGGTCGAGCTCTACTCGCTGCGCGAAACGCTCGAGGACATGGCGTTGCGCGCGAGCTGGCCGGCGCTCGTGTCGGGCGGGATCGCCGACCTGGAGGCCGTCCACAAGCGGCTCGCCGCACAGGATTCGGACGCCGACATCGAAGGCTACATGCACGAGAACCGTGCCTTTCACCTGCGCTTCTACCGCGACTGCGGCAACCGGCACCTCGTGCGCACCATCGCCACGCTGTTCGACCTGTCCGAGCGCTACCAGCGGACCGCGCTCGACGCCCGGCGCCGGCAGACCCAGTCGCGCGAGGAGCATGCCGGCATGATGGAGGCGCTGCGGCGGCACGACCTCGAACTGCTCAGCCAGCGGCTCAAGGCCCACAACCGGGGCACGCAGGAGCAGGTCTGCGCCCTGCTCGCGGAAGGCGGCGCCGGCGCGCATCCGGCTCAGTAGGTACCGTCGAGGATCGCGCCCTGGACGCGCAGCGCCTGGCGCAGGCGGCCGACGGGAATGTCGCGCAGGCTCAAATGGTTGGTCTGGCCCGAGGCCATGGCGGTCAGGCTGCCGGCCGCCTGGCCCATGGCCATGCAGCTTCCCATGACGCGCGCCGAGCCCTGCGCCTCGCGGCTGGCCGAAAGGCAACGCCCGGCGATGACGACGTTCTCCAGCCCCTTCGGCAGCAGGCTTCCCAGCGGGATGTCGTAGGAGCCGCCATCGGCGACGGGGATGCGGATCTGGCCGGTGCCGTCCTGGTGGATGTCGACGTGGTGGCAGCCCTTGGCGACGCCGTCCTCGCGCTTGCGGGCCTCCAGCACGTCCTCGCCGGTGAGCACATAGTCGCCGACGACGCGGCGCGTCTCGCGGATGCCGATCCGCGGCGACATGCCCGAGATGCTGGCATCGCCGAAGCCGGGCACCGCCTTGCGCAGGAAGGCCGCGCACTGGAACACTTGGCCGGTCAGCACGCGCAGCGCGGTGGCCATGTTGTCGGCCTGCATGGGATCGTCGAGCACGATGCGGGTGGCGTTGACGCAGACCTCGCGGCGCACGTCCGAGGTCGGCTGGATCATGATCAGCGCGGTCGGGAACATGTCGCCGCGGGCGATCGCGTCGCCGAGCAGCGGGCCGTCGCCCTTGAAGAAGACGCAGGGCTGGCCCTGGCGGTAGATCTCCTCGGTGATCTCGCGGTCGGTGCGGCCGCCGCGGATCGCCTCGCTCTCGCCCACCGCCACCGATTCGGGATGCTCGCGCACGTAGGAGAGCAGCGCGGCACTGTCGACGTTGGCCATGCGGAACATCATCGACATGGGCTGCGGCTTCTCGTCGGGGCCGACGCTCATCATCTGCGCGCCGGCCATGGCGCACAGGTCGCCGTCGCCGGAGGCGTCGACGAAGGCACGCGCCGTCAGCAGCCGGCGGCCGCCCTTGTTGCGCACCACGAGGCCGGAGATCCTGCCGCCCGCCTGCACCACCTCCTCGGCGAAGGTCTGGAGATAGACCTTGACGCCCGCGCCGAAGACGAGCTGCGGGATGGCGATCTTCATGATCTCGGGGTCGTAGGCGACATACTGGATCAGCCGCCAGTCGTTGAGCTTGGCGACGAAGCCGCCCATGTCGCGGCAGAGGTCCAGGAGATCGTTGAGCACGCCGCCGACCGTGTCCTGCCCGCGCCCGTTGATCGCGCCGTCCACCGTCATCCCGGTGAGCAGTTCGCCGCCGAGCATCTGACCAGCCTCGACGAGCGCGGTGCGGGCGCCGTTGCGGGCGGCGGCCACCGCCGCGGCGATGCCGGCGCTGCCGCCTCCGAGCACGATGACGTCATAGTCCTGGCTGTCCACGATGGGGTCTCCCTGCTTGCCGCGTCGGAGAGGGTTATTGCAATCTTGGATCCATGATGCAATATGCTTCATGCAAATCAGTGGAGGAGAGGCCCGGCGTGCAGTGGGGCGAACTGGAAATCGGGGGTGCGAGCGAAGCCCGGCAGTCGGAGGACGATTCGGCGGTCCGTGACCCCGCGACCGGGGCGGTCGTCGGCCATGTTCCGGCATTGTCGGCCGACATGGTCGGTGCGGCGGTGGCAGCGGCCCACGCGGCCTTCGCCGGCTGGTCGGGTCTGGCGCCGCAGGAGCGGGGCAAGGTCCTGCGGCGGCTCGCCGCGCTGATTGCCGACAATTCGGCCGATCTCGCGAGCCTGCTCACCGCCGAGCAGGGCAAGCCGCTCGCCGAAGCGCGCGCCGAGATCGGTTCGGCCGCCGCCTATTTCGACTTCTTCGCGGAGGAGGCGCGGCGCCTCGACGGCGAGATCGTCGCCTCGCCCCGTGCCGACAGCCGCATCCTCGTCGCCCACAAGCCGGTCGGCGTGGTGGCCGCCATCACGCCGTGGAACTTCCCCGCCTCGATGGTGGCGCGGAAGCTGGCGCCGGCGCTCGCCGCCGGCTGCACCGTCGTGCTCAAGCCCGCGCCGCAGACGCCGTTGACGGCGCTGGCGATCGCCGCGCTCGCGCGCGAGGCGGGCGTCCCGGAGGGCGCGCTGCAGGTCGTCACCGGCGACGCCGCCACGATCGGCGCGGTGCTGACGCGGGATCCGCGCGTCGCCATGCTGAGCTTCACCGGCTCGACCGCGACCGGGCGCCGGCTCTATGAACAATGCGCCGGGACGATCAAGAAGCTGGGCCTCGAACTGGGCGGGCACGCGCCCTTCATCGTGTTTCCCGACGCCGACCTCGACAAGGCGGCCGCGGCGGCGGTCGCCGCGAAGTTCCGCAATGCCGGGCAGACCTGCGTGTGCCCCAACCGGTTCTTCGTCCATGCCGAGATCTACGAGGCCTTCCTCGAACGCTTCCTGCGCGAGGTCGACCGGCTGGTGCCGGGCGACGGGCGCGACCCGAAAAGCACGCTCGCGCCGCTGATCGACGTGGCGGCGTTGGCCAAGGTCGAGCGCCACGTGGCCGACGCGCTGGCGCGGGGCGCGACGCTGACCCGCGGCGGGCGGCCCGCCGCGATCGGCGGCACCTGGTACGAGGCGACCGTGCTGGAGAACGTCGACGCCGAGATGCTGGTCTCCTGCGAGGAGACGTTCGGGCCGGTGGCGGCGATCAGCCGCTTCTCCGACATCGGGGAGGTGAAGGCGCAGGTCAACGCCTCGCCCTACGGGCTTGCCGGATACGTCTTCGGCCGCGACATCTCGACCTTGCTGAAGACGGCCGAATCGCTCGACCTCGGCATGGTCGGCATCAACGCCGTCCACCTCGGGCTGGAGATGGCGCCGATCGGCGGCGTCAAGCAGTCGGGGCTGGGGCGGGAAGGCGGGCATGCCGGCCTGCTCGACTATTGCGAGCAGCAATATCTGCTGATCGGCGTGTAGACGGCCGCCGCCGGAGAAGGAAAGCAAACCACGCAATGGAACAGACATGCACAGCCGGCCGCGCCTGACCACCTGGCTCTACCTGAGCCCGCTGCACCTGCTGCTGCTGGCCATCCTGACCGCGCCGTCGGTCTATGTGTTCTGGCTGAGCCTGAACGAATCCAGCTACGGCACAGGCCTGACCTTCGTCGGGCTCGACAATTACCGCATGGTCTTTTCCGACCCGTATTTCTGGCGGGCGGCGGTCAACACGTTCTTCGTCGTCAACGGCGTCGTCTATGTCGAGCTCGTGGTGGCGCTGGCGCTGGCCACGCAGTTCGCGGCGGGCGTGCCGCTCAGGGGCGCGATGTTCGCCTGCATCCTGATGCCCTACGCGATCTCGGAGGTGGTGGCCGTCCTGGTCTGGAAGATGATGATGGACCCGAGCGTCGGCGCGATCGCCCGCACGATCGAGGGGATGGGCTTCGGCATGCTCAACTGGAGCGCCTCGCCGACGATCGGGCTCACGCTGGTCGGCGTCATCAACGTCTGGACCCACCTGCCCTTCACCTTCCTGATGCTCTATGCCGGGCTGCTGGCGATCGACCCGTCGCTCTACGAGGCGGCGCAGATCGACGGCGCGACGCGCTGGCAGCGCTTCACGCGCATCACGCTGCCGCTGCTGGTGCCGACCATCCTGATCGCGCTGATCTTCCGGCTGATCTTCGCCTTCCGCATGTTCTCCGAGGTGTGGCTGCTCACCAAGGGCGGGCCGGCGCGGCTGTCGGAGGTGCTCGCCGTCTATCTCTACCAGCACGGCTTCCGCTACGGCGATTTCGGCATAGCCTCGGCCACCGGCTGGCTGATGGTGCTCGGCTCGCTGCTGCTCGCCTCGGTGTTCCTGTTCGCCATGCAGCGCAGCATGAGGGGCGCCTGATGCGCTCTCGCCTCTCGCTACCGGCGCGCCTGGCGCGCGGCCTCTTCCTCGCCGTGATGCTGGCGTGGTCGGTGGGGCCGATCCTGTTCATCGTGATGTCGTCGTTCAAGCGGCAGGTCGACATCTTCGTCTATCCGCCGAAGCTCGTCTTCACGCCGACGATCGACAACTACCTGAAGCTGACGACCCAGTGGAAGGGCTTCTTCGACGCGATGGGCAACAGCCTGATCGTGGCGCTCGGCGCCACCGTGCTCGCCGGCGTCGTCAGCTTCCTCGGCGGCTATGCCTATTCGCGCTACCGCAGCCGGCTGACCTCGTGGACGGCAGTCTACATGATCGCGGTGCGCGTGCTGCCGCCGATCGTGGTGACGCTGCCGCTGTTCCCGGTGGTCGACCGGCTCGGGCTGGGCGACACCCACATCCTGCTCGTCCTGCTCTATGCGACCTTCTGGGTGTCGCTGAACACGATGATCATGAAGAACTTCTTCGACCAGATCCCCTACGAGCTGGACGAGGCCGCCTATGTCGACGGCGCGTCGGAATGGCAGCTTGTCCACCGCATCCTGGCGCGGCTGACGCTGCAGGGCATGGCGGCGGGGTCGATCTTCGTCTTCGTCTTCGCCTGGAACGAATACCTGTTCGCGATGATCTTCACCACCAACAGGGCCAAGACTGCGCCGCTGATCCTGAGCGAGCTGATGGGCGCGGTCGACGGCACCGAATGGGGCGTGCTGTTCGCCGGCGTGACGCTGCAGCTCGTGCCGGTGGTGCTGCTCGTCACGCTGGCGCGCCGCTACCTGATCGCCGGGCTGGCGGCCGGCGCGGTGAAGGGCTGAGCCGGCCCGCCGGAGACGACGATGGAGAACCGCGAGACATACGACTACATCGTGGTGGGCGCCGGATCGGCCGGTTGCCTGCTCGCGGCGCGGCTGAGCGAGGACGCCGGCACCTCGGTGCTGCTGGTCGAGGCGGGGCCGCGCGACTGGAACCCGTGGCTGCACGTGCCGACGGGGTTCTTCAAGACGATCAACGACCCGCGCTACGACTGGCGCTACGAGACCGAGCCGGAGCCGGAGCTGAAGGGCCGCCGCATCGCCTGGCCGCGCGGCAGGGTGCTCGGCGGGTCGAGCGCGATCAACGGCTTGATCTACATCCGCGGCCAGGCGGACGACTTCAACGATTGGGCGCAGCGCGGCAATCCCGGCTGGGGCTGGGCCGACGTGCTGCCCGCCTTCCGCGCGGTCGAGGCGCAGGCGCGCGGCGAAAGCGAGTTCCACGGCGCCGGCGGCGGGCTGGGCGTCGAGGACCCGGATGTCGGGCTGGAGCTTGTCGCGCGCTTCGTCGAGGCGGGGCGGCAGGCGGGCCTGCCGGTGAACGACGACTTCAACGGCATCGCGCAGGAGGGCGTCGGCCGTTTCCAGCTCACCACGCGCAAGGGCCGCCGCTCGTCGAGCGCGCGCGCCTTCCTGGCGGCCGCAGCGCGCCGGCCCAATCTGCGCATCGTGACAGGGGTGACCGCCGAGCGGCTGGAGCTCGACGGCCGCAGGGTCGCCGGATTGCGCTGCTGGCGCGGCCGGCAGGCGCTCGACTTCGCCTGCCGGCGCGAGGTGGTGCTGACGGCCGGCACGGTCGGCTCGACGCAGCTCCTCCAGCTCTCGGGCATCGGCGATCCGCAGCATCTCAAGACGGCAGGTATCGAGCCGCGGCACGCGCTCGGCGGCGTCGGCCTGCATCTGCAGGACCATCTGCAGTCGCGGCTGATGCTGCGGCTTTCGCGGCCCATCAGCCTCAACGACCTGACGCGCGGGCCGGCGCGCAAGCTGGCGATCGGGCTGGACTACCTGCTGCGGCGCAGAGGCGTGCTCAGCTTCGGCGCCTCGCTCGCCGGCGGCTTCGCGCGCACGCCGCTGTCGCCGGACCGGCCGGACGTGCAGTTCCACTTCCAGCCGCTCAGCCTCGACAGCTACGACGGCGGCCTGCATCCGTTTCCGGGCGCGACGATCTCGGCCTGCCAGCTCAGGCCGGAGAGCGAGGGGACGATCCGCGTCACCTCGCCCGACCCGGCCGCGCGGCCGGAGATCCGCGCCAACTATCTTTCGAGCGAGCGCGACCGGTTGACCATGATCGAGGGATTTCGCTGGGCGCGGCGGATCGCGGCCGCCCCGGCGCTGGCGGAAATCGTCGCCGCCGAGCACCGGCCCGGCGCCGGGGTGCGCAGCGACGACGAGATCCTCGACTTCATCCGGGCGACCGGCAGCTCGATCTATCATCCGAGCGGCACCTGCCGCATGGGGCCTGACCCGCAGCGCGGCGACGTCGTCGATGCGCGGCTCAAGGTGCACGGGCTGGAAGGGCTGCGGGTCGCCGACTGCTCGATCATGCCGCGGCTCGTCTCCGGCAACACCAACGCCGCCGCCATCATGATCGGCGAGCGGGCGGCGCAGTTCATCCGCAACGACAGGACCGCCGCCGGCCGTGCGCCCGCGCGCGCCGCGGCGCCGGAAGCAACAGGGAGGGTCGCATGACGGACGTCAGGCTTTCGGGGGTGCGCAAGCGCTTCGGCAGGGTCGAGGTCATCCCCAGCCTCGACCTCGAGATCGAGGACGGCGAGTTCGTCGTGCTCGTCGGCCCGTCCGGCTGCGGCAAGTCCACGCTGCTGCGGATGATCGCCGGGCTGGAGGAGATCGACGCGGGCGAGCTGTCGATCGCCGGCCGCAGGGTCAACGACCTCTCCCCGAAGGAGCGCAACATCGCCATGGTGTTCCAGAGCTACGCGCTCTATCCGCACATGACGGTGCGCGACAACATGGCCTTCTCGCTGCGGCTCGCCAAGGCGGAGAAGGCGGTGGTCGACGAGCAGATCGGCAGGGCGTCGGGCATACTCGGGCTGGCGCCGCTGCTCGACCGGCTGCCGCGCCAGCTCTCGGGCGGCCAGCGCCAGCGCGTGGCCATGGGCCGCGCCATCGTGCGCGATCCGGCGGTGTTCCTGTTCGACGAGCCGCTGAGCAACCTCGACGCCAAGCTGAGGGTGCAGATGCGCGCCGAGATCCGCGGCCTGCACGACCGGCTCAAGGCCACGACCATCTACGTCACGCACGACCAGGTCGAGGCGATGACCATGGCCGACAAGATCGTGGTGATGCGCGAGGGCCGGATCGAGCAGGTCGGCCGGCCGATGGATCTCTATGCGCGGCCCGCCAACCTGTTCGTGGCGACCTTCCTCGGCAGCCCGGAGATGAACCTGCTGCCGGCGCGGCCGGCCGGCTCCGGCTTCGACCTCGGGGCGGACGGGCGGGTGGCGGCGCCGGGAGCGGCCGCTGCCGCGGCGCAGGACCTGACGCTCGGCGTGCGGCCGCACCAGATCGCGCTGCGTCCGCCCGAAGGGGCGGACGTCACCGCCGCGATCGTGCTGGTCGAGCGCACCGGCGCGGAAACCGTGCTCACCTGCGAGCTGCCGAGCGCGCGGCGCATCTGCGTCGTGGCGCCGGGGATGGCGGACGGCAGGGCCGGCGACCGGGTGGGGCTGGCCTTCGATCCGGCCGGGCTGCACTGCTTCGACACCAAGACCGGCCAGGCGCTCGCCGCCTGAGCCCGTTCAGATGACCGCCTGCTCGGCGAGGCGGCACAGGTCGGCGTCGGTGTAGCCGAGCTCCTTGAGCACGGCGGGCGTGTCGGCGCCGAGCTCGGGCGGGGCGACGGTGGGAGGCACAACCTCGCCGTTGACCTTGAAGCCCAGCGTCGGCAGGTGGATGTCGTGCGGCTCGCGCGTCCAATGCACGGGATATGCGAAGGCGCGCGTGGCCGCGTGGGCCTCGGCCAGCGTCTCGTCGAGCGAGCGCACCTTCGCCGCCGGGGCGCCGGCGGCATCGAGCGCCTTCTCCCATTCGAGCGCGGAGCGGGTGCGGAAGATCGATACAAGCTCCGCCCGCAGGGCGGCGGCGTTCTCCTGGCGCGCCTCGGCGTCGCGCCACCGCGCGTCCTCGCAAAGGTCCGGCCGCCCCAGCCCGGCGCACAGCGCCCGGAACTGGCGGTCGTTGTTGGCGGCGACCATCAGCAGGCCGTCGGCCGTCTCGAAGGCGCCGGACGAGGGGCTCTGGCTCCACGCCTCGTTGCCGGCCGGCTTCGGCATCCAGCCGCCGGTCAGGTGGCTGGTCACCAGCGAGGCCATCAGCAGCATCGAGGTGTCGAGCATGGCGACGTCGAGATGCACCGCCTCGCCGGTCCGCCGCGTCTCGTGCAGCGCCGAGACGATGGCGAAGGCGGCGTTGAGGCCGGTCGCGTAGTCGACATAGGGCGCGCCCACCTTCTGCGGCCCGGTGTCGACCGTGCCGGTGGTCTTCATGATGCCGCTCATGCCCTGGATGACGTGGTCGTAGGCGGGCCGGTGGCTCATCTCGCCGTCCTGGCCGAAGGCCGAGATCGAGCAGTAGACGATGCGGGGGTTGATCTCGCGCAGCACGTCGAAGGACAGGCCCAGCCGGCGGATCGTGCCGGGGCGGAAGTTCTCGATGAAGACGTCGGCGTCGCGGACCAGCCGCTTGAGGATATCGACGCCCTCGGCCGCCTTCAGGTTCAGCGTCACCGACTTCTTGTTGGCGTTCTGCGTCAGGTAGGTGAGGCCCATGCCTTCCGCGTTGAGGCCGGGCAGGTGGCCCTTGTCGCGTGACCAGTCGCCGACGCCGGGCGTCTCGATCTTGAGCACCTCCGCCCCCATCAGCGCGAGCTGGTAGGCGGCGTAGGGGCCGGCGAGCACCTGCGTCAGGTCGATGACGCGCAGACCGGAAAGCGGCTGGAACATCAGGCCGCTCCCTGCCGGCGGGTGGGGGCCGCCCACGCGGCCGCCGATCCGAGATGGGTTTTGAGAAGAAGCGCCATCGCCATCACTTGTGCTTGAACATCAGTTTGCAGTCGCCGACCTGGTCGCGGATCGAGCCGAGCCAGTCGCGAGCGGGCCGGCTGTCGCCGAGGAAGGCGTCGAGGAAGGCGAGCGTGACCCGCCGCACGGCCTCCTGCTGGGCCGGCACGTGGGTGTGCGGGTCGCGCTCGGTCAGACCGCCGAGGAAATGGTCGCCGCCGTCGAGCACGGCGAGGTACTTGTTTCCGGCGGGCGCCAGTTCGTAAGGCTCGCATTTCCAGTGCCAGTCGCCGCCCCTGGCGCCGCGGTCGAGCGTGCCGGTGACGTTGAGCACCGGTCCGGTCATGCCGTCCCACGAGCGGTCGCGCAGGCCCTGCTGGTCGCGGCCCTGCGCGCTGAGCAGGATCGCGGCGGAAAAGCGCGGATCGCGGAAGCCGCGCGGGCCGCTGCCCGGCATGTCGATCTCCGCGCCGGCGAGAAGCTGCGCCGTGTAGGCGCCGAAGGAATGGCCGGCGATGGCGCCGGGCAGCGGACCGGAAGGCGCGCCGACGGCCGCGAATATCTCAGGCAGCGCGTCCATCACCCTGCCGACGACCGCCAGCCGCTCCAGCCAGCGCGCCGGCGTGTGCAGGATCTCGTGCATGCGCGCCCGGACCGGCGGCTGCAGGCTCCAGCGGGAATTGTCGGCCTGGGGATCGAGCCCGAGCTGCGGCTCGGCGCGGGCGACCGTGTCGATCGCATCGGAGAAGGTCGGGTGGATGACGAGATAGCCGTGGCGCGCCCAGTTGCGCGAGAGCGGCCCGTATTCGCGGCCGTTCGAGCCGAGCCCGTGGCAGAAGACGACGAAGCCGCGCGGCGCCCGGCCCTCCGGCCAACGACAGGTGAGGGCGGCGGCCTCGCCGAGGGCGGCGCTGCCCGCCAGCACGCCATGCGCCTCGCGCACGCCCGCGGCCTCGAAAACGGGTTCGTAGACCGCCGTCATGGCGCCGCCCCCGCAACCGTCGCGGCGCTTTCGGCGCGCGCATCGCCTTCGGCGTAGAGGAAGCAGTTGGCGGTGCCGCCGCCGGCGATCGGATAGGCCGGCGGCATCTCGGTCGCGCAGCGCGGCATGACGTAGGGGCAGCGGTTGCGGTAAGGGCAGCCCTCGGCCGCCACGCGCTGCGCATCGAGCGCCGGCGCGGCCTTGCGGGCGGCGCGGCGGCGGCGCTGCGCCTCCGGGTCGAGCAGCGGCACGGCGTCGAGCAGCGCCTTCGTGTAGGGATGTGCCGGCGCGTGGTAGACGCGGTCGGACGGCCCCTCCTCGACGATATGGCCGAGATACATGACGGCGATGCGGTCCGAGATGTGGTGGACCAGCGCGAGGTCGTGGGCGATCAGCAGGTAGGCGATGCCGAGCGCGTCGCGGCGCTCGTACAGCAGGTTGATGATCTGGTTCTGGGTCGAGACGTCGAGCGCGCTCACCGGCTCGTCGAGCACGATCAGCTTCGGCTGCAGCGCCAGCGCCGAGGCGATGGCGATGCGCTGGCGCTGGCCGCCGGAGAACTGGTGCGGATGGCGGCCGAGATGCTCCTCCGACAGCGAGACCAGCTTCAGCAGCTCGACCGCGCGGGCGCGCCGCTCGGCGCGGCTCATGCCGGTGTGCACGCGCAGCGGCTCGGTGACGATGTCCTCGACCGTCATCGACGGGTTGAGCGAGGAATAGGGATCCTGGAACACGGCCTGGATCTGGTTGCGCACCGCCGGCGGGTAGCGCGTGTTCATCGCGGCGAGGTCGACGTCGCCGAAGCGGATCGAGCCGGCGCTGGCCGGCACGAGGCCGAGCACGGTGTTGGCGATGGACGACTTGCCCGAGCCGGACTCGCCGACGAGGCCGAGCGTCTCGCCGGCGCGGATCGTCAGGTTGGCGCCGTTGACCGCATGGAAGGGACGGCCCTTGAAGCCGAGCAGTGAGCGGCCCCAATAGGTGACCCTGAGGTCGGCGATCTCTAGGAGCGGCTGGCCGTTCACGACGCGGCCCTCAGCTCGATCTCGCCGGCGCGCACGCAGCGGACCAGCCGCCCGCTGCCGGTGAGCGGCACCAGCCGGTCGCAGGCGCCGGGCCGATAGAAGTCGCAGCGGTTGGAGAAGCGGCATCCGGCCGGCCACGAGCCCGGCCGGGGCACGTTGCCGCGGATGGTGGGCAGCGGCGGGTTGCGGTCGGCCGCATGCGGCATGGCCGAGAGCAGGCCGCGCGTATAGGGGTGGCGCGGGTCGGAGAAGAGCGCGTTGACCCCGGCCATCTCCACCATCTCGCCGGCATACATGACGCTGATGCGGTCGCAGATGTCGGCGGCCACGGCGAGGTCGTGGGTGACGAACAGGATCGCCATGCCGAACTCGTCCTGGAGGTCGCGGAAGAGGTCGAGGATCTCCTGCTGGACGGTGACGTCGAGCGCGGTCGTCGGCTCGTCGGCGATCAGCAGCGAGGGGTTGCAGGAGAGGGCGCGGGCGATCGCGATGCGCTGCGCCATGCCGCCGGACAGCTCGTGCGGATAGGCGCGCGCCCGCTCGGCCGGCCGCGGGATGCCGACGCGGTCGATCAGCTCCACCGCGCGCTCCCATGCCGGCTTCGCGCCGAGGCCGAGCTTGGTGCGCAGCACCTCGGCGATCTGGCTGCCGACGGTGAAGGCGGGGTTGAGGCTGGTGGTCGGGTCCTGGAAGACCATCGCCACCTCGTTGCCGCGCACCTTCTCGAGCTGGCGTGGCGGAAGCCGGCGCAGGTCGCGGCCGTTGAGCACGATGGAGCCGGACGCGGTGCGCACGGTCGCGCCGGTCAGGCCGAGGATGGCGAGCCCGGTCAGCGTCTTGCCGCTGCCCGATTCGCCGACCAGCCCGAGCGTCTCGCCCCTGGCGATGCCGAGCGAGAGGTCGGTGATGACGGGCACCTCGGCGCCGTCGCGCCCCGAGACCATGACGTGCAGGCCCTCGACGCGCAGCACCTCGTCCTTGCCGTGCGTGCACGGCGCGGCGCCGCCCGCGACGGACACGGCGCCCGCCGCGGCAGGTTGCGCGGCGGGCGCCTGCGGCCTCGCGGTGACGGCGATGCCGCGGCCGATCGAATCGCGCAGCACGTCGCCCAGAAGGTTGACCGACAGCACGGTGACGATGATGGCGATGCCGGGCGGGATGGCCAGGAACCAGTTCAGGTCCATGAAGGCGGCGGCGGTGTTGAGCATCGTGCCCCAGCTCGCCTGCGGCGGCTGGACGCCGAGGCCGATGAAGGAGAGGCCCGCCTCCGCCAGCAGCACCGCGCCGACGGTCAGCGTCACCTGCACGATCAGCGGCGGCGCGATGTTGGGGAAGATGTGGCGCAGCAGGATGCGCCCGTCCGAGGCGCCGACGACGCGCGCCGAGCGGACGTAGACCTCCTCGCGCTCGGCCAGCACGACGCCGCGGGCGAGCCGCAGGAAGGAGGTCGAGAACAGGATGCCGAGCGCGATCATCGCCCGGTGCAGGCCGGCGCCGAGCAGCGCGATGATGACGATCGCCACCATGATGCCGGGGATCGACACGACCGCCTCGACGACGCGCATCACCACCCAGTCCCACCAGCCGCCGCGATAGCCGATGAACAGGCCGAGCGGCACGCCGAGCAGGATGGCGATCGAGGTGCCCTCGGCGGCCGCGATGACGGCGATGCGGCATCCGTAGATCAGCCGCGAGAGCACGTCTCGGCCGAGATCGTCGGTGCCCAGCCAGTGGGCGGCGGACGGACCCTGCAGCGCCTGGATGAGGTTCTGCTTGAGCGGGTCGTAGGGCACGACCCAGTCGGCGAAGATGGCGAAGAAGGCGAGCGCCAGGAGCACGGCCGTCGCGACGCCCGTTATGAGAGAGGCGAGGCCGAAGCGCCGGCGGGCGCGGCGCGGCGCGGTTGCCGTGGCGGGACCGGCGCTCATGACGGGCGCGCCTTCGGGTTGAGCAGCCCGTAGACGACGTCGGTGGCGAGCTGCACGACGACGACGAGCCCGACCATCACCAGAACCAGCCCCTGCAGCATCGGGATGTCCTGCTGGCGCACGGCGCCGATGGCGAGCGTGCCGAGCCCGTTGATGGCGAAGACCTGCTCGACGATCAGCGCGCCGCCGAGCAGCACGGTGATCTGGAACGACAGCACCGCCACCACCGGGACCATGGCGTTGGTGAGCGCATGTTTGAAGATGACGCGCCGCGCCGACAGGCCCTGCGCGCGGGCGGCGCGGATGTAGTCCTGCTGGAGCACGCCGACCATCGCCGAGCGGACCTGGCGGGCGATCGCGGCGCTCGACGCCGTGCCGAGCGCGATCGAGGGCAGGATGACGCTGCGCAGCCATTCCCACGGCGACTGCGTGATCGGCGTGAAGCCGGTGGCGGGGAACCAGCGCAGGTTCACCGCGAAGATGGCGACGAGGATGAGGCCGAACCAGAAATTGGGCACGGCCTGGCCGAAGGTCGCGCCGAGGGTGGCGAAGCGGTCGACCCAGGATTGCGGCCGCAGCGCGGCGGCCACGCCCGCCGCGACCCCGATGAGAATGGCGATCAGCGCCGACATCGCCGTCAGGGAGAGCGTGACGGGCAGCCGCTGCATCACGGCCCCCATCACGCTGACGCTGTTGAAGAACGAGGTTCCGAGGTCTCCCTGCACCGCCTTGCCGAGCCACTGGAAGTAGCGGACGACCACGGGCTGGTTCATGCCGAGCCGCTCGCGCACGAGCTCGTACTGCTCCTGTGTGCCGTTGTCGCCGATGATGAGATCGACGGGATCGCTCGGCAGCAGCGACGTGAACGAGAACGTCAGCACCGAGACGATGAACAGCAGGGGTACCAGCGCCAGGAGGCGCTGGAGGATGAGCCGAAGCATGGGGACCCGGATATCAGTCGTTGGCCTTCAGGCCACGCAGATTGATCGAGTCCTCGCCGAAGCGATAGACGACGGTGGGATTGTTCGCGGTCTTGTCGCTGACGCCGATCAGGATCGGCGTGTTGGTGACGAAGATCAGGAACGCCTCGTCGGCGAGTTCGGCGGCCATCTTCTTGTAGATGGGAGCACGCACGCCGATGTCGACCGATTCCAGCCCCTGCTTGGCAAGCGAAAGCAGTTCCTCGCTCGGCGTCGCCTTGAACGGGTTGTAGGCGGCGTCCTTGTAGATGTAGCGGAGCGCGAGGAACTTCGGATCGGTGTTGGTGGCCCAGACCAGGTTGGTCGCCGGGAAGTTGGTCGTGCGGCTGACGCGGGCGAGCGTGCCCGGCTCCTGCGGCACGATGTTCATGGTGATGCCGATCTCCTTGAAGAAGCCAGCCAGCGCCTCCAGGCGCGACTGGTAGATCGGGATCGACGGCATGTCGAAGCTGAAGCCGTTCGGGAACTTCGACTTGGCCATGTACTCGCGGGCCTTGTCGAGATTGAACTCGTAGACGCCCTCCAGCGCCGGGTCGTAGGCCCAGTCGCCCTTGCCGTAGGGCTGGAACGACTTCTCGGCGAGGCCGAACTGGACCGCCTTGCCGAAGGCCTCTCGGTCGATGGCGTGCGCCATCGCCTTGCGCACGTTGATGTCGGCGAAGGCGGGGACGACGGTGCCCTCGCGGTCGGAGATGATGACGTGGTAGTTCAGGCCGCCGGTGCCGCGGATGAGCTTCAGGCCGGGCGTGCGGTCGATGATGGCGGACTGCGGGTTGGCCAGCCAGTTGCCGGCGTCGATCTGGCCAGTCTTCAGCGCGTTCAGGCGCGCGGTGTCGTCGGGAAGCTCCCACACCTCGTAGCGGGCGAGGCCGATCTTGTCCTTGTCCCAGTAGGTCGGGTTCGGCGTGTAGACGCGCACCTCGCCCTCGCGCGACTGCGCCTTGTCGTAGACGTAGGGGCCGGTGCCGATCGGGTTGCGGTCGATTGCCGGGTCGGCCATCGCAGCCGGGGCGAGCATCATGCCGCCGGTGTAGCAGAGGCTGTCGATGATCGCCGGATCGGGCTCCTTGAGCTTGATGTGGAGCGTGGAGGCGTCGACCGCCTCGGCGCTGGCGACGGTCTTCAGGCCCTCGATGATGGCGAGCTTGACGCCGCGGTTGATGTTGGCGGCCGCCACCTCGGCGTTGAAGGACTCGCCATTGCTGAAGGTGACGCCCTGGCGCAGGGTGATGGTGACGTCGAGCCCGTCGACCTTGTAGCCGGTGGCCAGCAGCGGGACCGGCTTGCCGTCGGGCGACTTCTCGAACAGCGTCTCATAGACGGGGCGCAGGAACGGAACGCCGCTGCCGCTCTGCTGCTGCGGGTCCATGGTGATGAGCTTCACCTGCTCGGCATATCTGAACGTCCCGCTGCCCTGCGCCCACGCCGAAGTCCCGGCGAGCCCGAGCGCCAGCGCCACGGAAGCTGCTAATGTCGTGATCCACTTCTTCATCTCGGCCCTCCCAGCCTGATCTTGGATGCGGCGAACCGGCGGCGCCGGCGCCTGAACCTCCCACATCGGGACTTGCCCCGATTGTGATATAACGCTAGCACTTTAATATATTCGTGATAAGGGTCACAAACGCTTTTTTTTTTGCGAAATCGTCCCGGCCGCGCATTGTCTGCGCCTGCGGCGTGCAATAACGGGGCGCGGGTTCGCAACGGGGAAGGATTGGCGGCAGGTGCCGGGTTCAGCCGAACAGAAGATGCTGCGCGAGGACGGCACGCCCTATTACGTCCAGCTCGCGGCGATCGTGCGCCGGCAGATCGCGGACGACACCTGGAAGCTCGGCGACCGGCTGCCGACGCTGAAGCAGATGGTGGCGACCTTCGGTGTCTCGCCGATGACGGTGCGCCACGCGCTGGCCACGCTGGAGACCGAGGGACTGATCAGCCCGGAGCGCGGGCGCGGCACCTTCGTCACCGCCAAGCCTGACGCGCCCGACACGATCCCCTACCGGCTGACGCGCTCGCCCTCGGGGAGCGGACGCGAGCTCGCCTTCCGCGTGGTCGCGTCGCGGCCGGCCGACGGCGAGCTGCGGATCGGTCCCGACGAGGGCCGGGCGGCCGAGCCCTACCACTACATGAAGCGCATATTCTCGCGGAACGGCCGGCCCTTCATCTTCGCGGAGTACCTGATCTGCGAGGACGCCTACAGGCTGGTGCCGGACCGGCTGTGGGCGACCGAGCTGATCAGCACGCTGCTCTACGACACGCGCGAGATCGGGCTGACCAACGTGCGCCAGACCTTCCGCGTCGTGTCCTCGATGCCGCCGGAGGCGGCCGAGCTCGACATCCGCATCCACGATCCCGTCGTGCGCGTGCGCCGCATCTTCCAGAACGCGCGCAAGGAGGTGCTGTGCCTGGCGCAGCTCGTCTACCGCACGGACGGCGTCGTCTTCGACATCAACATCGACATCGAAGACCGCAACCGCCTGCTCGAACTGGGCGGCTTTCCCGAGTCCTGAAAGAGGTCAGGCAGGAGGGCCGGCATGCCCGGCGTCGGATGCAAGCAGCCCGGCGATCCCTTCGCGGATCTCCGCCTCGCTCCTCGTCTCGGGGAAATGGTCGCGAAAACGTCCGTCGCGGTCGAGCAGATAGGCGATGGCCGTGTGCGGGACGTCATAGTCTCCCGGCGTCGTCTCCGGCCGTCGCTGCGCGAAGACGCGGAACGCCCGGCGCGCGGCGTCGATCTCCTCACGCGTGCCGGTCAGGCCGGTGAAGCGCGGATAGTGCTCGCCAAGCCACGTCCTCATGCGCTCCGGCGTGTCGCGCTCGGGATCGACCGTTATGTAGAGCGGCACGATGTCGTCCGCGGCCGGGCCGAGACCGTCCAGCATGGCGGACAGCTTCGCCAGGTTGCGCGGGCAGACGACCTTGCAGTGGGTGAAGCCGAAGAAGACGAGCATCCACCGGCCGCGATAGGTTTCCGGCCCGACGCGCCGGCCGTCGTGGTCGAGCAGCGAGAACGACGCCTCGATCATGGTTGCATGGCCAGGCGAAGCTCGACCTCGCCGTCCAGCGGCAGGCTTATGGCGAGGTTCGATGCTTCGCGCTGCACGGAGATGCGGCCGCCGGCGTCCGTGACGCCGTCGCCATCGCCCCGGGCCACGGTCTCGCCGTCGGCCGCGAGCCGCCATGAGCGGCCCTTCCCCCAGACGTTGGAAACGGCAAGCCCGACCTGCTCCCTGCCGCCGCGTCCGGGCCGCAGCACGACGCGCAACTCGTCCGTGTCTGGATCGTGGCGCGCGGCGCGGATGTCGGGCCGGCCGGAGATGTCGACGATCGCGGGCCGCGAGAACCAGTCGGCGCCGAGCGGCCCGGCATAGAGCTTGCGCAGGCCGCCCGGAACGTTGAGCCGGGCATAGCCGAGCAGGCAGTTGCCGGTGTGCGGGTCCATGGCGGCGGGCCGCCCGTCCAGCATCGGCTCGTCGCGGCGGCGATAGTAATAGGCGCCGTCCTCCCAGGTCGGCGTCAGGAACCGATCGGCATAGGCGAGCAGCCTTTCGAGCGTGTCCGTGTCGCCCACTTCCGACGCGCAGACCGCCGCCCAGCCGAAATCGAGCGCATTGCCCGACCGCGCCTCGGCATTGGAGGACGGCACGTAGGGCTGGATCCACAAGGTGCCGTCCGGCCCCTCGCGCTTCCAATGGTCCATCTGGCCGCGATAGGCCGCCTCGACGCCTTCCGGGTCCCAGGCATGCATCAGCGCGCCGAGCCAGAAATCGGCCCAGGGCGCGGGCGGGCGCTGCACGAGCGCGTGCTCGCGCTCCAGCGCCAGGATGTTGAAATGGCCGTCCGGGGACCGGATGCCGAACTCCGCCCAGGCCTTGCGGTAGCCTTCGGTGACCTCGCCGGCCAGATCGCCGCCATAGACGAGGTCGTGCAGGCGGAAGCCGAGGATCGCCGGCTGGTTGCAGATCTGGAAGACGCAGTTGGGCTCGCAGGCGATGCCGAGATAGCCCTTCTCGACCATCATCCAGTAGAGGTGCTGGCTGAGCGACTTCTCGTCATACGCGAATATCCTGTCGCCGCTACCCCAGAAGAGCGGCTGGAGCTTGAAGGACAGCGCGCCCTTCCCGGCATATTTCGGGTCGTCGAAGAGATAATGGTACATCAGCGCCATCGACTGGACGTAGGCGCTGTACATGATGTTGTCCTCGGCGACGGGATCCCACCGCGCCGGCAGCTCGCCCTTGTTGAGGCGGACGTTGCCCGTGCTGACATAGTGCCAGTACATCCACACGTCGATCGACAGGATCTTCTGGATCAGGCTGTCGAACGGCTTGCGGAAGAGCGCCGGCGCGGCCGGCAGCCGGTGCAGATGCGTCAGCGCCAGCGCGTAGGCCATATAGGCGAGCTGGAAGCGCAGCGCCCCGAAATCCTCCTGCATGGTGCTGCGGCCCAGCATGCCGGACCAGTCGTCGGGAAGACGCTCGGACAGGTCGACGATGCGGCGCAGATGGCCGGCCTGCTTGTCGTCCAGCGCCGCCGGCTCCGGGACTGGCCGGGCGGTGCCGGCTCCGCGATGCGCTTCGGCGACGTTCGACATGCTCTCCTCCGCTCGCACGGGCGGCCGGTGCCGAGTTGACCGCACCCGCAAATGCATGTCAATTGTCATTTTGGACAGATTTGTTCAATTTGGATTGCGCAATGGAGCAGCCCGGCAAGGCGGAACCGCGCAGGACGCGGGCGGAGATCGGCCAGCAGCGGCGTGCGCGGATGCGTCAGCGGCTGATGGAAGCCGGCGCCCGCGCGATCGCCCATCACGGAATGGCGCGCGCCACGATCGACGATTTCATCGCCGAGGCGGACGTCTCGCGCGGCACCTTCTACAACCACTTCTCCATGCGCGAGGATCTGCTGGAGGCGCTGTGGGAGCGGGTCGGCCGCGATCCGTTCCGGGACATCCAGGCGGCCTGCGCGATCTTCGCCGATCCGGCCGAGCGGCTGGCCGCGGTGACCCGCAGCGTCATGCACCGGGCGCGCCGCGACGCCACGCTGGGCTGGCTGATCGTGGCGATGTCGGCCGACCGCAGGACCGTCAACGAGGACCTGAAGGCCTATCCGCGGCCGGACCTCATGCTTGGCCGCGCCGCCGGCCGCTTCGCCTTCGACGACCTCACCAGCGCCAGCGACCTTGTCGTCGGCACGGTCCGCACCGGGCTGCGGGCGCTGCTTTCCGACACGCGGCCGCCGGATTACGTCGAATCGCTGTGCAAGCTGATCCTCTCGGCGCTCGGGATGGCGGAGGAGGAGGCGCGGCGCATCAGCCGCCTGCCGCTCGATCTCCCCTAGGCCGGGCCGCATGCCGGGCGGGACCGGCTTCAGGCGAACCAGACCGGGACGTGGTCGTCCCAGGGCGGCGGATCGAATTCCTGCCTGATGTGCTCGATCAGCGCGACCACCTCGGGCCGCCTCGACTTGTGACGGGGCACCATCGCCTTGAACGACAGCGGCACGAGCGGGAAGTCCGGCAGCAGGGCGGCCAGCCTGCCCTCCGCGATCGGCCGGCGCGCCAGGAATTCCGGCACGGCGGCGAGCCCCAGCCCCTGCATGGCCGCGTCCACCAGGATGTAGCTGTCGTTGACCGTGTAGCGCGGGCGAATGTCGAGCGACAGCGGGCCGCCGGGCGCGCCGAAGGTCCATGTGTGCCCCGACGGGGCGAAGACGAGGCAGTCATGGGCGAAGACGTCAGCCGGGATCTGCGGCGTACCGCGCCGTTCGAGGTAGCGCGGCGCGCCGACGAGCAGCCTGCGGTAGGGGCAGAACGGGATCTCGATCACGCCGTTGAAGGATTGCGGCAGCGCGCCGAGCGAGACGTCGAAGCCCTCCTCCAGCGGATTGACGGGGCGGTCGATCAGCAGCAGCTCGATCGTCATGTCCGGGTGCCTGGCCTGGAACCGGTTGACCGAGGGGCCGACGAAGAAGGTCCCGAAGGTGGAAGGCGCGCGCACGCGCAGCGTGCCGCGCAGGCCGGAGCTTTCGCGGTCGTACAGCGTGTCGTCGAGCTCGGCCGTCAGCTGCAGCAGCCGCGGCTGCAGGCGCTCGCCCTCCGCCGTCAGCGTCAGGGCCCGCGTGGTGCGCAGGAACAGCTTGGCGCCGATCTCGTCCTCGAGGCGCCCGACCCGCTTGGAGATGACGGACGGCGTGGTTCCGAGTTCGCGCGCCGCGCCCGAGAACCCGCCCGTGCGGGCGCTCGCCAGGAATGCCTTGATGTCCGTCAGCATGGGCATAGCGTTCACACTGACAGCTTGGCCGACCCGCTTCAACGTCCGTCCCGACCACGGGCCGGGCCGGTTGTGGGATGGCGGAAGAGAGTGGGTGTCGAACCCACCCGGGACTGGCTGACAGCCCCACCCGGATTTGAAGTCCGGACGCCCCACCGGGGACGATTCTCTTCCATTATTCCGTTCGTGCGGCGCGCGTGGTCCGCGATCCGCTGCGGGACGACGCCGCGCAGGTCCCCGCGCCGCGTCGTCAGCCCGCTGCGGTCGAAATATTCGAGGATCTCGATCGCCACCTTGCGGCCGTTGCGCAGCCGGTCGCGAAAATCGGCTGCCGAGAACAGCCCGTCCGGCCGCGCCGCTGCGACCTCGGCGGCAATACCTGCCATCTCCCGCACCGCCTCGTCGAGGAAGAAGCGGTCCGGCGCCAGCTCGACGACGCGCTGCTGCCTGGCCATCGCCTTGAGCACCCGGCGCACCTCCGGCTCGCGCTCGCCGAGCAGCCCCGCGCATTCGCGCCCGAGCGGCGGGCGGAAGCGGGCCTCGCCGGAAAAGAGAGGCAGGATGCGCTGCCATAGCGCGTAGTCGCGGCCGTCGAGTGCCAGCCTGTGGCCGGGCAGGCGCACCACGCCGCCCTCCGTCGCCAGCATGCCGTCCACGACGAGGGTGCGGATCGCGACGGAAGCGGGCCCGATGCCGACGCGCGGCTCCAGCCGGGCAGCCAGCCACGCGATGCCGGGGCCGAGCAGGTGCGGGTGGGTGCGATGATGGTCTTCGAGCAGCGCCCGCGCGCTTTCCGAAAGGGTTTTCCAGGTTGCCGGGGAGAAAGCGAGATCGTGCCCGTCCGAGCTTGCCCGGACATGCGGCACGCGGGCCAGAAGGTCCCGCAGCTCCAGGCCGAGCGCGCGGTCGCGGGCGAAGGCCGCGACGTCCACGGCGAAGGGCGGCAGGTCGAGCAGTCCGGCCAGCACATCGGCCAGGCTTTCGCGCGACAATGCATCGAGCTGGGCGAGGCGCGCTGTACTCCGCCGGCGCCTGTCGGGCCCACGCAGGTCGAGGAAACGGCCGCCGCCCATGGTGCGCGCGCCGGAGGTGTCGCGGATGACGAAGCGGTCGCCGACCGCCGCCGCGACCGGCCTTTCCAGCACGAGCTGCACGCGGCCGGTCGCGCCCGGCACGATCGGACCCTCCTGCAGCAGCGCGGCGCGCGCGCCGACCTCCGCCGCGGCGTGGTGAAGGCGGACAGGCGTCCAGTGCGCCAGCGCGCGCGGCTCGCCGGCGAGCAGCCGCAATTCGGCGTCGATACGGCTCGCCGGCGCATGCGCGGCGGCGTCCAGCACGACGTCGCCGCGGCCGATGGCCTGCACGCCGACCCCGTCGCCGACGAGGTTGAGGGCGCAGCGCTCGCCCACCTGCCCGCGCGCCACGGCGCGGTTCTGCGCATGGATGCCGCGCACCCGCGCCCGCAGGCCGGAGGGGCTGACGGTCACGCCGTCGCCGACGGAAACGCTGCCCGACAGAACGGCGCCGGTGACCACCGTGCCGGCGCCGCGGATGCTGAAGCAGCGGTCGACCGCCAGCCGGAACAGCCCTTCTTCGCCGCGGGGCGAGAAGGACCGCGCCGCGGCGGCGAGCGCGTCGCGCAGCGCCTCCACGCCCTCGCCGGTCACCGGGGAGACCGGGAACATCCGGGTGCCGGCGAACGGCGTTCCGTGGCAAAGCGTTTCGACCTCTCCCGCGACTTCGGCCAGGCGCGCGGGCGGGACGAGGTCGGCCTTGGTCAGCGCCACGGCGCCCCGCGTCAGCCCCAGCAGGGTGACGATGTCGAGATGCTCGCGCGTCTGCGGCATCACCCCGTCGTCCGCAGCCACGACCAGCAGCACGAAGTCGATGCCGGTGGCGCCCGCCAGCATGTTGCGCACGAAGCGGTCGTGCCCCGGCACGTCGACGAAGCCGAGGATGCAGCCGTCGCCGACGGGCAGATAGGCGAAGCCGAGATCGATGGTGATGCCACGCTCCTTCTCCTCGCGCAGCCTGTCGGCGTCGACCCCCGTCAGCGCCTTCACCAGCGCCGTCTTGCCGTGGTCGATGTGGCCGGCGGTGCCGATGATCATGCGCCGCCACCCTGGAAATTGGCGAGGAAGCCGTCCTCGTCCTCGAGGCAGCGCAGGTCGAGCAGGACCGCACCGCCGGAGATGCGCCCGATCACCGGCATCGGCAGGGCGCGCAGGCGGGCGGCCAGCGCCTCCACCGCGCCGCCGCCCGGCGCGCGCGGCCGCAGGGCGAGGCCGGCGCTCGGCAGCGTCTCACCCGGCACCGCGCCGGAGCCCACCTGGCTGGCGCAGTCTGAGACCGCGACATGTACCTCCGTGCCGAGGAGTTCGGCGAGCTTCGGCGCGAGCCGCCTGGCGGCGGCCTCGATCTCCGGCTTGCCGCGCGCCAGCAGGCGGAAGGTCGGCAGCGTCGTGGCCAGCCGGTCCGGGTCGCGGTAGAGCCGCAGAGTCTCCTCGATGGCCGCGAGGCGGATCTTGTCGATCCTCAGCGCGCGCTTCATCGGGTTGCGGTTTATCCTTTCGATCAGCGCCTCGCGGCCGACGATGAAGCCGGCCTGCGGACCGCCGAGCAGCTTGTCGCCGGAAAAGGTGACGAGGTCGGCGCCGGCCGCCACCGATTCGGCCACCGTCGGCTCGGTAGGCAGGCCGAAGCGCCCGAGGTCGGCCAGTGTGCCGGAGCCGAGATCCTCGACGAGCGGGATGTCGCGGGGGTGGGCGAGTGCCGCGAGGTCGCGCATCGGCACAGCCGCGGTGAAGCCTTCGATCCGGTAGTTGGAGGTGTGGACCTTGAGCAGCAGGCCGGTTTCGGCGTCGATGGCGTCCTCGTAGTCACGCCTGTGGGTGCGGTTGGTGGTGCCGACCTCGACCAATCGGGCGCCGGCGCTCTGCATGATCTGCGGCAACCGGAAGGCGCCGCCGATCTCGATCAGTTCGCCGCGCGAGACGATCGCCCCCTTTCCGGCGGCAAGCGTGTTGAGTACGAGGAGCACGGCCGCCGCGTTGTTGTTGACCAACGTCGCGTCCTCGGCGCCGGTCAGCTCGCACAGCAGGTCGCGGACGAGGTCGTCGCGCTTCCCGCGCCCGCCTCGCTCCACGTCGAATTCGAGCGCGACCGGATGGATCATCGCGGCGGCGGCCGCTTCGGCGGCGCTGCGCGCCAGCAGCGCGCGGCCGAGATTGGTGTGCAGCACCGTGCCGGTGAGATTGAAGACGGTCTTCAGACGAGGCGCGTTCGATGCGTCGAGCGCCCGGCCGACGCGGTCCGCGGCAGCCTCGGCGGAAAGGCCGTGCTCCTCGCCAGCGCGCGCTTCGGCCAAGCAGGCGCGGATGGCGGCGACCGTGGCCTGATGCCCGTGACGGGTGACCAGTTGCCCGCCAACTGCCGAGCGCAGCACGGCGTCGACCGAGGGCAGGTCGCGGCGTACCGGCATCTCTTTTTTCTCCCCGCGCACGGCGGCGATCCCGTCCGGCCCTATGCGGCCGGCCAGTCGCCGGTCGCGAGATAGGCGTCGATGGCGACCGCCGCGGCTGCCGCATCGCCCATGCCGCCGGCGGCCCGGTGCGGCGAGCCCTCGCGCACATTGCCCGCGGCGCAGATCCCTCTGGCCTTCGTGCGCATGGCAGGGTCGACAGCGATGCGGCCCGTGCCGCCGAGCGGGACCAGTCCCTCGACGACGGAGGTGTTCGGCACGAGGCCGACGAAGGTGAAGATCGCATCGGCCGCGATGTCCTCCTCGGCGCCGGACGCAAGGCTCCTCGCCCTGACATGGGTGACGTGGTCGCCGCCGAGGATCTCGACGGGGATGCTGCCGTAGCGTACCTCGATCCTCGGGTTGCCGAGGACGAGGTCCCTGTAGCTCGCCTGGCCGTGGAGCTGGTCGTCGCGCACCAGCATGAAGACCTTCGCGGCGTGATCGGCGAGCACCAGCGCTTCCTGCATGGCGGAATCCCCGCCGCCGGCCACCACGGCGGTCTTGCCCCGCAGGAGCGGGCCGTCGCAGCTCGCGCAGTCGCTGACACCCTTGCCTTCGAGGCGCTCCTCGCCGGGCACGCCGAGCCTGGCCATGACGGTGCCGGTGGCGACGACGACAGCACGCGCGAGGTGGTCGCCGGCATCGCTCGAAACCAGCCATCCGTCGTCCTGCGCGGCGACCGCCGAGGCGGGGACGTCGAGGAGCCGGACGCCGAGCGCCTCGGCCTGCTCCTGCACGGTCGGGCAGAGATCGTAGCCGGCGACGCCCTCCGCGTGGCCGGGAACGCCGTCGATCCGTTCGATCTTGAGCAGCTCGCCGCCCGGCACGCCGTCGGACAGCAGCACCACGCTGCGGCCGAGCCGCCCAAGCGTCAGCGCGGCGCTGAGCCCCGCGATTCCCGCTCCGATGACGGCGACGTCGATCTGCTGTGTCATGGTGAAATCCCTGGTCAGACGACGGTGATGCCGGGGACGTCCCGGCTCACGCTTCCGATGACGGCCGCGGCCGGATGGCCGGCAGCCCTGATGCGGTCGAGGATGCGGCCGGCGCTGGCCGGCGCCACCGCGACAAGGAGGCCACCGGAGGTCTGCGGGTCGGCGAGCAGGTGGCGCTGCCATTCGGCCATGCCTTCCGGCAGCGCGACCTCGTGGCCATAGCTCGTCCAGTTTCGCTGCGATGCGCCGGTGACGCAGCCGGCCTGGGCGAGCGAAGCGGCTTCGCTCAGCAACGGCAGCGCGCTCCGGTCGATCGTCAGGCGCAGCCCGGAGCCGCGCGCCATCTCGAGGCCGTGGCCGAGGATGCCGAAGCCGGTGACGTCGGTCATGGCGTGGACGTCCGGATTCCCGGCGAGGTCGGCCCCGATCGCGTTCAGTCGCGTCGTGGTCGCGATCAGCTCGTCATAAGCCTGAACGCCCAGTTCGCGCTTCTTGAAGGCGGAGGAATAGATGCCGACGCCGAGCGGCTTGGTGAGGATCAGCGCGTCGCCCGCGCGCGCCTCGGAGTTGCGCCGCAAATTTCCGACCGGGCAGATGCCGATCACGGCGAGCCCGTAGATCGGCTCGGGCGCGTCGATGGAATGGCCGCCGGCGACCGGGATGCCGGCCTCGGCGCAGACCGAGGCTCCGCCCGCGAGGATGCCGCGTATCGTTTCCGGCGCGATCCTGCCGACCGGCATGCCGAGGATGGCCAGCGCCATCAGCGGCCGCCCGCCCATGGCATAGACGTCGGAGATGGCGTTGGTGGCCGCGATCCGCCCGAAATCGTGCGGATCGTCGACGATGGGCATGAAGAAGTCGGTGGTGGCGATGATGCAGCGGTCGCCCTCGATGCGGAACGCGGCGGCGTCATCCCCGGTCTCGGTGCCGACGAGCAGGTCGGGAAAGCCGGCCGTGGCGGGCTGGCCCGCGAGCAAGTCCTGCAGCACCGACGGCGCCAGCTTGCATCCGCAGCCGCCGCCATGGGCGAGGTCGGTCAGCCGGAAGGCCGGCGCTCGGTCCGGCTGCGCGAGGGGCGCGTTCATCGAACGGGTCCGGCGTGGGCGGCCGGATGCTCCATGCGGTCCATGATTTGCTCTCCCGGTCCGTCGTTCGGCTTGCCACATGAAGCACGGCGCAGGCGGCGGCATAAACCGGCCTGCGGGAAAAATGGTCTTCGCGATTCGCGAAAGCTGGACGCCTAGTGGATACTGTTGCGAGGCTGATTACCCCGACTTCGGAGTGCAATCGGCCATCTGGACGCGAGGGCTCGCTCTCTATCTCCATTCGTCGATCAGGACGGTGGGGCTCTTCATGTTGGCCGCGAAGGGGTTCACGCCGCGATAGCGCCCGCTGATCATCTTGAACGCGCCCTGGGTCTCGCCGCCCACGACGACGATGTTGATGTCCTGCGGGCGGAAGATGGTCACCAGCTCGTCCGGCGCGGCCTTGAGGCGGCTGGCATAGGGCTCGGCGCCGGCGGCGGCGTAGGAGCGCACCATTGTCGACACCCACTGATCGTCCCAATAGTCGCGCGCCGGCATCCTGGCATTCTCCGCGCACCATTCGATCAGCGTCTGCTTGGTGTAGCCGAGTTCCGCGAAGGCCTTGGCGACGATCGGGTCCATGACGATCAGCGGCGGGCTGTAGTGGTCGGTCGCCGTGAGGCAGCGGATGAACTTCTCCTTCCACGATTCGCGCGGGCCGAATCCGGAATGGGTGTACCAGCCGCCGAAGAACACCGAGGCCGTGCTGTCGGTGGGCCTGAAGCCCTGGTCGACGTGGAAGGGCTGCCACGGGCTGCGTTCCTCGGCCTCGGCGAAGCAGGACGAGAAGTTGAGGCCGTTGCCGAGCGTGCCCATGTAGGTCTCGCCGGGGACCGAGCCGCCCTGCAGGTTCTGGCAGGACAGGCCGTAGGCGCGGCCGATGGTGACGTTGGCGTGGTTGTACGGCCCCATGGCGCCGATGCCGCTGCCCATGCCGATCTCGTCGCGGATCGGCCCGTTGACCACCGAGATCGTCGCGAAGCTCGACGTGCTGCTGTTGCGCGCGGTGACGCCGCTCGCCATCAGCGCCAGGATCACCGGGAAATATTCGGGCCGGGCGCCCGCCATCACGGCGTTGACCGCGATCTTCTCGACGTCGAACGCCCAGGCTTCGCGGAAGGCGGTGGGGCTCATGTGCCCCACGATCCTGTCGCGGGGCACGGAAGTGCCCTTGAGCATCGCCTCGACGCGCTCCTCGGTCGGCAAGACGACCGGCATCATGTCGGTCCAGCGGTTCTCGATGAAGAGCCGCTGCAGGTTCTCCTCGGTATCGGGCTCGAGGAAGCGCGGGGTCGAGCGCTCGAAGGTCGCGCCCTCCAGGTCCGCCCCGGCCAGCGGCCCGGTGAGCCCGTCGATGACGCCCTGCATGAAGGGGCGCCTGGAGACCGGGTCCGTGCCCTCGATATAGGCGCGCAGCTCAGCCGCGGTGCGGCCGACGACGGGCTGCGGCACGAAGCAGTTGCGCAGCGTCGGCATGCCGCCGGCCTTGGCGGTGGCGTTGGCCAGCCGCGCGAAGACGTGCGTGCTGACGGGGATCGTCGGGATCCCGGCCTGTTCCAGTGCCAATGCGAAGCCCACGACCGTGGGACAGCAGGTGCTTCAGAGGCCGACGCCCATGATGGCGACGTCACCGTCAGCCACCACCTTCGCGCGCAGCTCCGCGTCGTCCTTCCAGCTTTCGCGGGGACGGATGATGCGGGTTTCCACCGACGGCATGTGCTGCGCGAACCACTTGCGCAGCTCCTCGACGAACAGGTCGGCATTGTCGAAAAGCGCGTCGATGAGGTAGAGCACCTTGCCGTCGAGCGACGGCGGCCGGCTGGCGAGACGCTTGCCCTCGACCTTGGGGGGATAGCCCCGCGGGTCCATCACCGTGATCTTCCCGGTCATCTCGACCTCCCTGGCTCCGCCCGTACGCGCCAAGTCAGCAGATGGCCGGCGCAAGCTCTCATGACGCTAGATAAGGCGTGCGGGACCGTCAACCGCGCAACCGGCACGCGGGCCGACTGCAAGCCTTTGGCATCAAATGCTTTTTCCAATCCGCGAAAACAGTTTTTCCGATACCACGCGTAGGCCCGATCCGGGCCTCAGTGGAAGACGTCGCCGCCGTTCGGCGACAGGCAGGCGCCCACATAGAAGCCGCCGCCCGGGCCGGCGAGCAGCAGGGCGGTCGCGGCGACGTCCTCGGGCGTGCCGAGGCGGTCGACGAAGAGCTTCGCCTTGACCGCGTCCTGCTTTGCCTGCGGCACCCTGAGGAAGCGCTCCGTCGCGGTCGGGCCGGGCGCGATGGCATTGACCAGCACGCCGTGCTGCGCCGCGTCGCGCGCCAGGGAGCGCGTGAAGCCGATGATCCCGGCCTTGGCGGAGGCGTAGAGCACCATGTCGGCCTCGCCGCGCAGGCCGAGCTGCGAGGCGATGTTGAGGATGCGCCCGCTGCCGCGCGCGATCATGCCGCCGTAGACGGCATGCGTCGCGAAGATCGCCGCCCGGAAGTTGAGGTCGATCTGGGCGTCGTAGAAATCCCGGGTGAGCTCCGCGAAGGGCCGGATGATCCCGCCGCCGGCATTGTTGACGAGGATGTCGGGCACGCCAAAGCGTGCGGTCGCATCCGCCATGAAGCCGGCCAGCGCATCGAGGTCGCGCAGGTCGACGGAGGCCTGATGGACCCTGCGCCCGAGCGCGGCGATGTCGCCGGCGGTCTTCTGCGCCATCTCGCCGTCGTCGAGATGGCAGAAGACGATGTCGGCGCCTTCTCTCGCGAAGGCGAGCGCGATCGCGCGGCCGATGCCGCGCGAACCGCCGGTGACGATGGCGACCTTGTTGTCGAGCTGCATGTCGGCCTGCTCCCTCGATGAGCTGATTTGGGATGTCCGGCGCGTCAGCGCCGGCCGGCACCGGCCGCGCGGACCGTCGCCTGGCTGCCCCGGCCCAGCAGCGGCAGCACCTTCTCGATGAAGTTGTCGAGACCTTCGATCATCGGGCTGAACTGGAACAGCATCAGGTCGAGGCCGGCGTCCTCATAGCGCCTGAGGCGGTCGGCGATCGTCTGCGGCGTGCCCACCAGGCAGGCGCCGACGCCGGCCGCCGCACTCTTGTTGTAGCGCCGGATGCGGCCATATTCCTCCAGCGCCTCGGCCTGCCGGACCGCCTCGTCCTCGGTGTCGGCGCAGACGACGTTCGCGCTCATGCAGTAGCCGAGCCTGCGCCCGAAGCCGCCGGCGAGCTTTTCCATCGCCGCGATCTGCTGGCGGACGAAGCCGAGCGTCTCGTCGAACTTGCGGAAGTCACCCTTGTCGGCGAGGAACCAGTGGTCGCAATAGCGCGCGATGGTCTCCATCCCCTCGGGGGACTGGCTGGTCGCATAGAGGCCGGGCGGCGTGTCGCCGGCGATCTTGAGCGGCATCAGGCCGTTCTCGACGTGGTAGTACTTGCCGTCGAAATCGAGCGGCTCGTCGTTCCACATGCCCTTCATCACCTGGACGAACTCGTCCATCCGCCGGTGGCGGTCTTCTGCTTCGGGCAGCCAGGCGCCGTTGCCGAACAGGGTGAACTCGTCGACGTTCCAGCCGTTGACGACATTGATCGCGGCCCTGCCGCCGCTGATCCGGTCGAGGGATGCCGCCATCTTGGCGATCATCTGCGGCGTATGGATGCCGGGATGCGCCGCGACCATGATCTTCATGGTCGACGTCCGCGCCGCCAGCGCGGAAGCGAGCACCCAGGCGTCGAGATCTGGCCCGAGATGGCGGGCGGCCACCAGCGTGATCTCGAAGCCGTGCCGCTCGCCGCGCTGCAGCACCTCGAGGGCGAATTCGTAGGCGTCTTCCGGCCCCTGCGCCGACCCACGCCGCTGCAGCCTCTCGACCGCCGCCTCCATGCGTGGCTCGGCCTTGATGGTGTGCGGCAGCGGCGTCCAGACTCCCATGTGCAGCGTCATGCGTGTGCTCCTTCCTTGGATTCCCGGTTCACCAGGTCACCTGCCCGCCATCCGCGAGCAGGAGCTGGCCGGTGATGTAAGAGGCCTTGTCGCCGATCAGGAATTCGACCACGGCCGCGATCTCGTCCGGCGCGCCGAGGCGGCCCATCGGCACCCGCTCGATGCGCCGGGCCTTCCAGCCGGCCCATTCGTCGCCGACCGCCGCGCGCAGCAGCGGCGTATCGATCGGACCCGGCCCGACGGCGTTGACGCGGATGCCCTGCGCGATGAACTCCAGCGCGAGCGACTTGGTGAGCGAGACCATGGCGGCCTTCGCGGCGGCATAGGCGCCGCCATCGACCATGCCCGTCACGGCGTAGATGGAGGCCATGTTGACGATGGCGCCGCCGCCCTGCGCGATCATGTCCGGCAGGGCCGCCTGCGCGCAGAGAAATGCGCCTTTCACATGAGTGTTCACCACCCGGTCCCATTCGGCCTCGTCGAGATCGGCAGTGGCGCCGGACTGCGAGACGCCGGCATTGTTGAACAGCGCGTGGACCGGGCCGAAGACCGCGCGCGCAGCCTCCATCATCGCCAGCACCGAAGCGCGGTCGGTGACGTCCACACCGACGCCGACCGCCACCGCGCCGCCGGCCTTCAGCGCGTCGGCGGCAGCCCCGGCGCCCGGCGCATCAATGTCGGCCAGGACGACGTTCATGGTCGCGGCCATGCGCCGGGCCGTGGCGAGCCCGATGCCGCTGGCGGCGCCGGTGACGACGATGGTGCGGCGGACGGGGCTCACAGCAGGCCCCCATTCACGGCGAGGTCCTGCCCGGTCACGAACGAGCTCTCCGGCCCGAGCAGGAACAGGGCTGCCTCGGCGATCTCCTGCGGTTGCGCCATGCGGCCCATCGGCAGCTTGCGCGCCCGCGCCAGCAGCTCCTCCTCCGGCCCGTGACCGCGCGGCTGCGGCGTGTCGGTGAGCCCCGGCGAGACGACGTTCACGCGGATGCCCTCGCGCGCGACCTCGAGCGACAGCGAGCGCGCCAGGCCGAGGATCGCGCCCTTGGTGGCGGCATAGTGGGCGCCTGTGGGCGAGCCGGTGCGGGCGAGCGTCGACGACATCAGCACGATGCTGCCCGCGCGGCGGCGGCGCATGCCCGGCAGCACCGCCTGGCAGGCCAGCAGCGAGCCCTTGAGATTGACCGCGAAGTGGGCGTCCCAGCTCGCCTCGTCGAGATCGAGGAAGGGCTTGCGGTGGAAGATCGCCGCGCAGGCGACCAGTCCGGCCACCGGCGGGAACCGTCCCCCAGCAGCCGCCAGGGCACCGTCCATCGCCGCGCGGTCACGCACGTCGAGGCGCTCGGCGAGCAGCCTGCGGTCGTCGAGCCCGGTCAGGCCGGCGAGATCGCGGTCCCAGGCCAGCACGTGACGGCCCGCCGCCAGCAGCAGCCGGACCGTCGCAAGGCCGATGCCGCTTCCCGCGCCGGTGACGACGACGCTGCCAGAGGGTTGCTGCCGGACCATGTTCCTCCCACAGTCTCGCTGAATTGGCTCATCCCGCCGGGCCGCCCGCGCATGACGGCGCACAAAGCCGGACCCGGCGCCGCCCGCACGGGGCGGCTCCCGTTCGATTTCCGATCGCGCCGCCGACGGCGGCGGCCGCACGTGCCTGCCGGGCTAGCTCGCTCCGTCTTTCAGGAGCCTGCGGCCTTCGGCCGCGATCTCGGCGCCCGTCGCCGCCCACACGCCCTCGTGCCGGAGGATGTAGCCGAGCGCCTGGTCGAGCGCGCCGATCCGGTAGGGCTGCCCGATCAGGTATGGGTGCAGCGCGATGCACATCACCCGCGCCTGCTCGGCACCCTCGCGCCACAGCACGTCGAACTGCGCGCGGATCATCGCCTCGAACTGCTCCGGCATGCAGTTGCGCAGCTCGAAGGCGACCTTGTCGTTGAGGTCGGCCGTATAAGGCACCGACATGATCTCGCGGCCGTCGTCCAGCGTCATCGCGTAGGGCTGGTCGTCGTTCACCCAGTCCGCGACATACCGCACGCCGTTGTCGACCAGATGGTCGAGCGTGTTCCAGGTCTCGGCCAGTCCCGAGCTCAGCCAGCCCTGGACGGGTCGGCCCGACGCCTTGCCGATGGTGGCGACGGTGCGGCGTACGATCGCGGCGTCTTCGCCGTCCTTGGCGTGGTCCAGCCGGCGGGTATTGCTTTCGTTGTGGCCCATCAGCTCCCAGTCGCGCTTCAGGCACTCCTCGATGATGCGCGGGTGGCGGTCGCAGATCTCGCTGTTGAGGGCGACGGTGCCGCGGAGCTTGTGCGCGTCGAGCACGTCGAACATCCGGAACAGGCCGACCCGGTTGCCGTAGTCGCGGGTCGCCCAGTTCATGATGGCCGGCGCCTTGCCGCTGCCGCCCGCCTCCTTGGGCACCTCCTCGTCGAGCGCGAAGATCTCGATGTTGGGCACGATCCAGAGCGCGACGCGCGCGCCGTTCGGCCAGCGCTTCCTGGGGCGGTCGACGATCGGCGAATAGGGGAACGGGCCGTAGCGGGCGGGCTTCATGCCGCTCTCTCCACAGAGGTGTTTTCGAGGTGGCCGACGATCTCGGCCGTGCGCATCACGTCGGCATATTTGTGATGCAGGTCGAAGAGGCAGACCTTGTGGGATATGTCGCTGCGGTCGAAGCAGCACTCCTCGGCCATGACCATGTGGAAGCCCTGCGAGAAGCCGTCCACGGTGGAGGCGCGGACGCAGCCCGAGGTCGTCTGGCCGAGCACGATCACGGTGTCGATGCCGAGCTGGACCAGGTGCGCCGAGAGCGGCGTGCCGAAGAAGCCGCTGGCGCGCTGCTTGGGGATCACGATCTCGCCGTCGCGCGGCGCGACCTCCTCCTGGAACTCGAAGAACTCCAGATCCTTCTCGCTGATCGGTCGGTTGGTCGCCTTGATGTTGCGCGGCTTCGATTCCGGGCGGGTGTCCACGGTGGTGTGGAAGATCGGGACGTTCCTGCCGCGGGCCGCGGCGAGCAGCCGCCGGGTCGGCTCCAGCGCGTTCCACGCATTGATCCCGCACGAGGCCGGATGCTCGCGCGCCACCACGCTGACGGGCCGCGCCCCGCCCTGATAGGCGAGCTTGTACAGGTCGATCGCCAGGATCGCCGGCCGGCTGCCGATGTAGAGCTTGCGCTTGTAGGCCTGATAGAGATCGAGCGTGTCCTGCGGGATCACGTCCTTCCAGCAATGGTCTTCGAAATCGTCCGTCACTGTGTGCCTCGTCGTTAGCCGGCCCTGGCGGCGATGTGCGTTGCCGGTCCGGCGGGCTCGTCGAAAGACGCGGCCTCCGGGCCGGAGCGGGTCTGGTCAGGCTCGCCATCCGCCGGCATCTCCGGCGAGGCGTCCGCCTCGTCCTCGCCGCCGAGCCGGCGGCCGCGGACGATGGACTTGCACACCTCGCGGACGCATTCGCGCAGCCAGCGGTGGACGGGGTCCGCATCCATCCGCGGATGCCAGACCATCGAGAAGGTGAACTCGTCGAGCGGAACCGGGAACGGCGAGCTGACGAGGCCGTCGCGCAGGTTCGCCGTGAAGCGCTCGGGCACGGTCGCCACCAGATCGGTGCCGCGGACCAGGTTGAGGGCTTCGGAGAAGCCGCCCACGACCGCCGCGATGTCGCGCTTGAACCCCAGCTTCTCGACCGCGTCGTCGACAGGCCACAGGTCGAACTCGCGGTCGGCGACGAGGACGTGGCGGGCGGCGGCGTAGCGCTCCGAGGTGAGGGGGCCGGTGCAGAGCGGATGGCCCGGCCGTACGACGACGATGTGGTTGTCGCGGAACAGCGCCTGGACGCGCAGCTCCGGCCCGGAGGCGCCGTCGACGACCCCGGTGCCGAGGTCGACGCTGCCGTCGCGCAGCAGGTTGGTGTTCTCCGGCTCGAGCTTCGGCACGAAGACGAGGCGCAGCCCGGGGGCGAGCTCGCTGACGCGGGCGACGAGCGCCGGGCCGAAATTCTCGACGAAGCCGCCCCGGTTGCGGAGCGTGAAGGTCCGCACCACTTCGCGCATGTTGACCGGCTTGACCGGCGCCAGCACGGCCTCGGCCTCCTGCACGAGCAGGCCGACGCGGCCGCGCAGCTCCAGCGCCCGCGGCGTGGGCACGAGGCTGCGCCCGGCGCGCACCAGCAACGGGTCGCCGGTCGAGGCCCGCAGCCGCGCCAGCGCCCGGCTGGTCGCCGAAGGGCTGAGGCGCAGCCGGCGCGCGGCGCGCGCCACGCTGCCTTCCACGAGCAGCGCTTCGAGAGCCAGAAGCAGGTTCAGGTCGGGTTGCGACATGGCTTCAGCGTAGCACAGCGGCGGGATGTGGGAATTGCGCCGCGTGCACGGATATGATGCAAATGGTGCACGTTCCGCCATTCGACATGCCGATGCTAGCATTCCGCGCGGCAGGCTGGATTGGCAAACGGAACGATGTCGCCGACCGCGGACACGAAGGCAGGGGACGCGGGCGGCACGGCCGCGCGGGAACCGCGACCGCATTGGGGCGCGCTGGCGGCCCTGTCGCTGTCGACCACATGCTTCGCCCTCAGCGCCAGCATCGTCATCGTGGCGCTGCCGACGATGGCGGAGAGCTTCGCCGCCTCGTTCGCGCAGATCCAGTGGCTCATCATCGCCTATCTGCTGGCGACGACGGTGCTGATCGTGAGCGTCGGCCGGCTGAGCGACATAGTGGGGCGCCGCAAGCTGCTCGTCGCCGGCCTCCTGGTGTTCCTCGGCGCCTCGGTGCTGGGCGGCACCGCCTCGTCGCTGTGGGTCGTGATCTGCGCGCGCGGCCTCCAGGGCCTCGGCGGCGCGATGATGGTGGCGCTGTCCATGGCGCTCGTCAGCGAAACCGTGCCGAGGGACGGGATCGGCCGCGCCATGGGGCTGCTGGCGACGATGTCGGCGGTCGGCACGGCGTCCGGCGCGCCGCTCGGCGGCCTGCTGACCACCGCGTTCGGCTGGCGCTCGGTCTTCCTCGTCAACGTGCCGCTGGGCCTGCTGGCGCTTCTCCTCGCCTTCCTGTTCGTGCCGGCGGACCGGACCGTGCCGGGGGCCGCCCGCCAACGCTTCGACATTCTCGGCACACTCCTGCTCGCGGCGACGCTGTCGGCCTATGCGCTCGCCATGACGACGGGCGGCAATGCGGGCTCGGGAAGCGCGTGGCTGCTGGCAGCCGCAGTCGCGGGCACCGGCCTTTTCATCTTCTCGCAGGCGAGGACGGCGTCGCCGCTGGTCAGGCTGTCGGCGTTCCGCAAGCCGGACTTCAGCGCCGGCCTGTTCGACAACATGGTGGTGATGATGGTGGCGACGATGACGACGCTGGTCGGGCCGTTCTACCTTTCCGGCGCGATCGGGCTCAACGACGCGCTCGTCGGCGTCGTCATGGCGATCGGGCCGATCACGGCCGTGCTGGGCAGCGTCGTGGTGGGGCGGCTGGTCGATCGGCTGGGCACGCCGCGCATGATCGTCTCGGGGCTGATCCTCGCCGGGGTCGGCCTGGGCGGCGTCGCGGCGCTGGCCACGATGCTCGGTCTCGCCGGCTTCATCATCGGCACCACGGTGTTCTCGCTGGGCTACATCATGTTCGTCGTCGCCAACAACACCGCCATCATGTCCGGCGCCGAGCAGGACCATCGCGGCGTCGTCTCGGGCATGCTCAACCTCGCCCGCAATTTCGGCTCCATCATCGCCGCCTCGGCGCTCGGCACCCTGTTCGCCAGCGTCTCAGGCGCGGCGGACGTCGCGCTGGCCTCGCCCGAGGGGCTGGTACGCGGCACGCAGATCACCTTCGCGGTCGCCGCCGGCTTCGTCGCCGTCAGCATCGCCGTCTCGCTCTCCCTGCGGGGATGCTTCCGCAGCCCTGCGGGACCGGCGGGAGAGTGAGGCCCTTGGAATCGGCCCGCGCTCCGGACATCTTCCCGGAACGGCCCCGCCGCGATCGATCGAACCCCAGTGCAACCCCACCCGTCGAAGAAGCCGCCAATGCCCCTTCCCAAGATTTCCTTCGCCTGCTCCCTCTATGACCGGATGATGCCGCTCTACCTGCGCGAGGTGCAGGTGGAGGGATTCGATGTCGACTTCGAGGGCTCGCACGGCGCGACGAGCGTGCGGGCGATCTTCGACAAGATGGGCGCGCAGGGCAAGGCGTTCGACGTGTCCGAGATGTCGGGCTCCGAGTTCATCTCGGCCCGCGCCAAGGGCGACGACCGCTATGTCGGCATCCCGGTATTTCCCTCGCGGGCGTTCCGCTCCAGCTACATCTTCGTCAACAGGAGGACCGTGTCGCGGCCGGAGGACCTCACCGGCAAGCGGATCGGGGTTCCGCTGTTCACCATGTCGGCCGCCGTCATCGCCCGCGGCTTCCTGGCCGACGAATACGGCTTCGACTACGACGCCTGCACCTGGGTGCAGGGCAACATGTTCGAGGCGGGAAAGCACGGCAATGCGGCGCCGCCCGCGATGGCGCGGCCGCCCCGGAAGCTGGTGGAGACGCAGGGCAAGTCGCTCAGTGCCATGCTCGGCGCCGGCGAGATCGACGCCACGGTCGGCCCGTTCATTCCCGACTGCTACCGCAAGAATCCGGACGTCGTCCGCCTATTCCCGGACTACCGGGCGGTGGAGCTCGCCTACTACAGGAAGACGCGGGTGTTCCCGATCATGCACGTCATCGTCATCCGGCGCTCCGTCCACGAGGCGCATCCGACGCTGGCGCAGAGCCTGTTCGACGCCCTGTCCAGGTCGAAGGCGATCGCGCTGGCGCGGATGAAGGACGTCGCGAGCCTCGAATACATGCTGCCCTGGCTGGCGCATGACGTTGAGGAGATCGACGAGGTGTTCGACGGCGATCCGTGGCCGTACGGCCTCGAACGAAACAGGCCGACGCTGGAAGCCCAGACGCGCTATCTGTGGGAGCAGGGGCTGACGGAGCGCAAGATGCCGGTCGACGAGATTTTCCTGCAGGTGAAGGAAGGCTGAGCGGGAATGTTCCCGTCGGGGGATCGCCCGCGGCCGTGCGCCTCGCGCAACTTGACAGCACACATAAAGTATCTATGCTGTCAAATTGTGGAGGAATTTCGTCATTTCCGACATTGCCGGCCGGCTGGCGCCCGTTCCGTGATAGGCGTCGGGCGGATGCGGATATGATGCCGTCCGCTCCTCGGGCGAGGGCCGTCCTGCGGGACGCCCGATGCCGGAGCGGGCCGCGCGTCTGTTGCGGCGAAGAACGTTGAGACCGGGCTCCGGATTCCGCCCGGACAGTTGATGGAGGCTTTTGTCTGATGGGAACGCGGTTCGGCCACAGGAAGATGCTCATCGGCGGCGAGCTCGTCGAGAGCGAGAGCGGACGCTGGCTGGAATCGGTCAATCCCGCCAACGAAGAGCTGATCGGCCACGTGCCTCAATGCAGCAAGGCCGACGTCGACCGGGCGGTCGCGGCGGCGAAGCAGGCGGCGCCCGAGTGGGACGCGATCGGCGTCAAGGCGCGCGCCGACCTGCTGCGCGAGCTGGGCCGCCGGCTGCAGGAGCGCGCCGCGGAAATCCTCGAGGTCGAGGTGGCGGACTGCGGCAGCACCATCGGCAAGCTTCGCGGCGACGTCGGCCACGCGGTCGGCGCGCTCGACCAGTTCGCGGGCCTCGGCTACGAGATCAAGGGCGAGACGATCCCCGCCAGCACCAACAACCTGCACATCACCATCCGGCAGCCCTACGGCGTCGTCGGCCGCATCGCGCCGTTCAACCACCCGCTCTATTTCGCGGTGGGCGGCGCCGCGCCCGCGCTGATGGCCGGCAACACGGTGGTGGTGAAGCCGCCGGAGCAGAGCCCGCTCTCGGCTTCCATCCTGTCGGAGATCTGCAGGGACCTGTTCCCCAGGGGCGTGGTCAACATCGTGTCCGGCTTCGGTGCCGAGACGGGCGACGCGATCGTGCGCCATCCGGACGTGCGGCGCATCGGCTTCATCGGCTCGGTGCCGTCCGGCCTCGCCATCCAGCGGGCCGCGGCCGAGACCTGCGTGAAGCACGTCTCGCTCGAGCTGGGCGGCAAGAACCCGATGATCGTGTTCCCGGACGTGGACATCGACCAGGCGGTCAACGCCGCCGTGATGGGCATGAACTTCGCCTGGCAGGGCCAGTCCTGCGGCTCCACCAGCCGGCTGCTGCTGCACGAATCCCTTCACGACGAATTCGTCGGCAAGCTGAAGGCGCGCATCGACGCGATCCGCCTGGGCGACCCGGCGGACGAGAAGAGCCAGATGGGCCCGATCAACTCCAAGGCCCAGTACGAACGCGTGCTGCGCTACATCGGCTACGGCAAGGAGGACGGCGCACGGCTGCTGTCGGGCGGCTATCGCCCCGAGGATGCCGAGTTCAAGCGCGGCTACTGGGTGCGGCCGACCGTCTTCGCCGACGTGACGCCGGACATGCGCATCGCCCGCGAGGAGATCTTCGGCCCGGTCCTTTCGGTGCTGAAGTGGAAGACCCTGGAGGAGGCCCTGCATATCGCCAACAGCGTGGAGTACGGCTTGACCGCGTCGATCTGGACCAACGACATCAAGACCGCGCTGCGCACGGCCAAGGCGGTCCAGTCCGGCTACATCTGGATCAACGGCTTCTCCAGCCACTATCGCGGCACCCCGTTCGGCGGCCTCAAGAACAGCGGCACCGGGCGCGAGGAGGGGATCGACGAGCTGCTGAGCTATACCGAGGTCAAGGCGATCCATATCGGGATCTAGGACCGGATGGCAGGGCAGGCTTGAATTTGGCGGATCGGATGGAAACGGGCGGACGCGGAAGCATGGGCTCCTGGATGGTCGGCGTCGACACGGGAGGCACGTTCACGGATCTCGTGGCCTTCAACACGGCCACCGGCGAGATCCAGCTCGCCAAGGTGCCGTCCTATCCGCCCGATCCGTCCAGGGCGGTCCTGGCGGGCGTGCAGGAGCTCGTCGACCGGGGCATCCCCGCTTCCAAGATCGGCTTCTTCGCGCACGGAACGACGGTCGGCACCAATGCCGTGCTGGAATATCACGGAGCCGTCACCGGGCTGCTGATCACGCGCGGGTTCCGGGCGACCTACGAGGCGCAGGGCTGGATCCAGCCGAGCGGCAGCGACCTCATCGACACCGGCTACCAGAAGCCGGCGATGCTGGTGCCGCAACACCTCACCGAGGAGGTGACGGGGCGGCTCGACTACACGGGCACCGAGATCACGCCGATCGACGAGGCGGCGCTGCGTCGCTCCGTCCGGTCGCTCAAGGACAAGGGCGTGGAGGCGATCGCCGTCTGCTTCCTGTTCTCCTACATCAATTCCGCCCATGAGAGGCGGGCCGCCGAGATCATCGGGGAGGAGGCGCCGGGCGTGCGCATCTCCCTCTCCTCGGAGGTGCTGCCGGTCATTCGCGAATATCCGCGCCTGTCGACGACCGTCATCGACGCCTATGTCGGGCCGAAGGTCGAGACCTATCTGCAGCGGCTCGACGAGCAGCTTTCCTCCATGGGCGTATCGACGCCGCAGAAATTCCTGATGCAGTCGAACGGCGGGCTGATGCGGATCACCGTCGCGGCGCGGCATCCGAACCAGACGCTGCTGAGCGGTCCGGCGGCGGGCGTCGTCGCGGCGACCGAGCTCGCCCGCGCGGCGAAATGCCGGCACGTGCTGACCTTCGACATGGGCGGGACGAGCGCCGACATCGGCGTGATCGTCGGCAGCCAGATCCTGGAGAGCAGCGAGAACCGCATCGCCGGCCACGACATCGCCACGCCGATGCTGGAGATCCGCACGCTCGGCGCCGGCGGCGGCACGATCGCCGAGATCGGCAAGGACGGTCTGCTGAAGGTGGGGCCGGAAAGCTCGGGCTCGATGCCCGGTCCGGTCTGCTACGGGCGCGGCGGCACGCAGCCGACGGTGACGGATGCCAACCTGGTGCTCGGCTCGCTCAGTCCTGGTTCGCCGCTGGCCGGCAGCCTGCGGCTCGACGAGGCGGCCTCGCGCGCCGCGATCGAGAAGGAGCTGGCCGCGCCGCTCGGGCTCGACGTGCTGCAGGCCGCTTCGGGCATCATCCGCATCGTCAACACGCATATGGCGGTGGACCTGCGCAACGCCCTGCGCGAGCAGGGCCAGGACGCGCGGCAGTTCACGCTGATGCCGTTCGGCGGCGCCGGCCCGCTGCATGCCTGCTATCTGGCGCGGGCGGTCGGCATCTCGACCGTGCTGGTGCCGCTCTATCCCGGCATCAACTGCGCCACCGGCCTGCTGCAGACCACCGTCCGGCACTCCTACATCAGGTCGGCCATCGGCGCCCTCGGCCAGTTCCCGGTGGCACAGATGAACGACATGTTCGGCCAGCTCGAGCGGCAGGCGCATGCGGAAGCGGCGGACGAGGGCTTTGAGGCGAAGTCGGTGAAGCTGACGCGCCAGGCCGAGCTGCGGTACCCGCACCAGGGATACACGCTGAGCGTGGAATGCCCGGCCGGCGAGATCAGGGAGGATGACAAGGCGCAGGTACGCGCCGCCTTCGACGCCCTGCACAAGCGGATCTACGGGCAGTCCTCCGACGAGGACCCGGAGCTCGTCACCTGCCGTGTGACCTCCGAGATCTCGGTGCCGACCCTGCGCTTCCCGGCGATCGAGGCCGGCGACGGCGATGCGCGGGACGCGCTGACCGGCGAGCGGCAGCTCTACGACGTCGACCTCGGGCAGCACTTCACCGCCGGGATCTACGACCGCAGGCTGCTGCGGGCCGGCGACGTCGTCGACGGGCCGGCGATCATCGACCAGTACGATTCCACCACCGTCGTGCTCGCCGACTTCCAGGCGACCGTCGAGTCCGCCGGCACCCTGTCGATCAGGCGGCGCCAGACAGCATGACCCGACGGGCCCGGCGCGGGCCCCGGCCTACCGGAACATGAAGGAGCCAAAGGCAAATGGCCAACGAACGGTTTGATCTCAGCGGTCGCGTCGTCATCATCACGGGCGGCGGCAAGGGCATCGGCAAGGTCTATTCCAACGAGTTCGCGAATGCCGGCGCGCGCGTCGTGGCGGCCGACATCGACGGCGAGGCGGCCGAGGCGGTGGCCGCGGCGATCACCGCGCGCGGCGGCGAGGCTCTGGGGCTGCGCGTCGACATCTCCGACCCCGCCTCGTGCGAGGCGATGGCGGCGGCCGTGCTCGACCGGTTCGGCACCATCGATGCGCTGGTCAACAACGCCGCGCTGATGAGCACGCTCGCCCGCCGCTCATGGTTCGAGATCCCGGTCGAGGAGTGGGACAGCGTGATGGCGGTCAACCTCCGGGGCATGTTCCTGTGCTGCCGGGCCGTCTACCCGACGATGCGCGAGCGCGGCTACGGCAAGATCGTCAACATCTCGTCGAGCCGGATCTGGGAAGGCAGCCCCAACCGCCTGCACTACACCACCTCGAAGGCCGGCGTGGTCGGCTTCACGCGGGCGATCGCGCGCGAGGTCGGCGAGTTCGGCATCACCGTCAACGCGATCACGCCGGGCTTCACGCTCAGCGAGACGCAGCTCCAGTCCTCGGACACGAGCTATGTAAAGCAGCGTTCCTATGCCGAGCAGGCGATCAAGCGGCCGCAGGTGCCGGACGACCTGGTGGGAGCCGTGATGTTCTTCGCCTCGCCGGCGAGCGACTTCATCTCGGGGCAGACGCTGAACGTCGACGGCGGCAAGGCCATGCACTGACGGCCGCCGCCGTCAGGCGGGGCCGGCCGCGCGCCTGGCGCGGCGCACCAGATAGTCGAAGTTCACCTCGTACTGCTCGGGCACCTTCAGCTTGGCGTGCAGGCTCTCGACCTGGTCCATCGGGATCTCGGGCGCGTCGGCCGCGCCCGCATTGTGCACCATGAGCTGGATCTCGCAGGCGTTCTCGAGCGTGATCGCCAGCACGATGCATTCCTCCAGCGTGCGGCCGGCGATCACGATGCCGTGGTTGCGCAGCAGTACCGCGCGCCGCTTCCCGAGGGCGACCGCGACGGCGGCGCCGAGCTCCGGCGTGCGGATCAGGTCGCGGGTCTGCTCGAACATGCCGATCCCGTCGGCGAACTCGGTGCTGGGCAGGCTCCAGAAGCGCAGCGGGTAGCCGGCGACCGAAAGCGCGATGGCGTGCTTGGGATGCGCATGCAGCACGGCGTTGACGTCCGGCCGCGCCATGAAGATCTCGGAGTGGATGAACACCTCGCTGTGACGCCGCGCGCTGCCGGCGACCTTCTCTCCCGACAGGTCGCAGGTCACGATGTTGTCCATGGTGATCTCGTCGAGGCCGCGGCTGTGCGGCTTCATGAAGAACAGGTTCGGATCCGCCGGATCGCGCACGGAGATGTGGCCGCGCGTGAAATCGTCGAGCCCGGCGTTCCCGATCACCAGCCCGGAATCGATCAGCTTCTGCTTCGCCTGGTCCCTGTCCATCTGCGACCCTCCTCTCCTACCCAGTGATTTTGACAGCATACTTTTTGATGCTGTACTGTCAAGAAAGCGGCCGGCCCGTCGGCGCCCCGGAGGAGGAGAAAGCAGATGATCGGTCGCCTGGTCAATTTCGAGGGGACGCCGACAGCCCTGTCCGAGCTCGAGCGCGTCCTCGTGGGCGAATGTGCCGATGCGTTGCGGGCGCTGCCCGGCCTTCATGCGCTGCACATGATGGTGGACCGGGAGGCGGGCAGGGCCATCGTGCTGGCGATCTGGAAGGATGCAGGCTGCGCGGACCGCGCCATGGACGCCATGGTGCCCATCCGCCGCACGATCATCGAGGGCGGGCTTCGCCAGTCCATGAGCGACTACGAGGTTGTCGTCTGAGGCGGCGCTGGAAGGGCCGGCCGCCGGCCCCTTCGCGCCGTCTTGCAGCTCCAAGAAACTCAGTCGCGGTCACCGCCGCGCGCGACGGACCGCCAGTTCTCCAGCGTCTCGTCGCCGATCGATTCCTTCAGCTTCAGGAGCGACTCGACTGCCGGGAGATCGAGCCCCTTGCCGAGCTCCAGCGCGAGCCTGATGTCCTTGCGACCGATCTCGTTGACGGCCTCGTATTCGGCCTTGCTGCCCGACCACGCCGCATAGACCTCGCGCGCATAGTCGGCGTCGCGGGTGAGGAAGTTGCGCGCCGAGCCGGCCTCGAGCGCGGGGATCAGGTCCTCGAAGCGCAGGCCGTTGGCGGCGGCGATCCGGAACGCCTCGGCGGAGATGAGCAGGTTCGAGATCGCGATGACGTTGTTGACGGCCTTGGTCTTCAGGCCGGCGCCCAGCGGGCCGCAATGGAGCGTCCTGCCCATGCTGTCGAAGAGCGGGCGCACCGCCGCGACGTCCTCGGCGGCCCCGCCGGCAAGCACCGTGAGGGTGCCCCTTCTCGCGCCGACGACCCCGCCGCTGATGGGGGCGTCGACGACGCGGACGCGGGTGCCGGCGAAGGCGCCGGCGAGCGCGTCGACGTCGGCGGGGGCGACGGTGCTGCCGACCGCGATGTAGCGCGGCCCTTCGCCCGCGATGCCGGAGAAGATACCGCCTTCTCCCGTGGCGACGGCGTGCATCTGGGCGGCCGTCGCCACGAGGATGAAGATCGCGTCGCAACCGGCGCAGTCGGCCGGGCTCCGCGTGGTGCGGATGCCGGCCGCCTTAAACTGCGCGAGGGCTTCGGGCCGGCTGTCGCAGACGGTCAGCTCGAAGCCGGCCCGGTGGATGTGGCCGGCGATGGGCGCGCCCATGCTTCCGGCGCCGATCAGGCCGACCGTGCGGAGGGGCGGCGCGCCGTTGCCTTGCCCGGTCATGCGGCGCGCCTCCGTCCCGATATGCCGCCCGCCGTCATCCGCTGATGCTCGGCAGGAAGGTGACGATCTGGGGGAAGATGGTGAGGATGATGACACCCACCACCGCGACCAGGATCATCGGGACCACGGCCTTGTAGATCTCGCTCATGGGGACGTCCGGCGCGGCGGACTTGAACACGAACATCGTGTAGCCCAGCGGCGGGGTGATGCCCCCGAACATGAGGTTGATCAGCAGCATCATCCAGAACCAGAGCGGGTCGAAGCCGAGCTGGTTGATGATCGGCATGTAGACCGGCACCACGATCAGCATCACGGCGAGCTGGTCGATGAACATGCACAGGATGAACACCGTGATCATCATGACGATGTAGACGAGCCACGGATCCACCGTCAGGCCGCTGGCGAACTCGATGAGGCCCTGGGCGGCGCCCGTATAGGCCAGGAGCTGGGTGAACAGCCGCGAGCTCGCGATGATGAAGAGCACCGTGCCGGTGGTCATCGCGGCGCCGTACAGCGTATCCCCGAGCATCTTGAACGAGAAGGTGCGGAAGAAGAAGCTCATCACGATGGCGCCGACGCAGCCGACGGCGGCCGCCTCGGTGGGCTGCGCCACACCCAGCATCACCAGCCCCAGGGTGAGGAAGATGATGCCCATCAGCGGGATGATCGGCAGGATCGCCTTGAACTTGGCCCTGGAATCCATCGGCTCTTCCGCGATGGCCGTGGCTCCGTGCGAGTCGAGCTTCGGGTTGATGATCACCCGGATCACCGCATAGGCGATGTAGCAGCCGGAGAGCAGGATGCCCGGCCCGATGCCGGCGATGAGGAACTTCTGGATCGACTGGTTGGCGAGCGTCGCCAGGATGATGCCGACGACGCTGGGCGGGATGATCGCGTCGAGGGTGGCGCCGGCGAGGATCGTGCCCACCGCCAGCCGGCGGTCGCAGCCGCGCTCGACCATCGTCGGATAGACGAAGCGGCCGAGCACGGACACCGAAGCCATGGTGGATCCGGAGATGGCGCTGATGAACGCGGCCACCACGACGGCGATGATGTAGAGCCGGCCGCGGACCACGCCGATGAGCGTGTCGAAGGCCTTGAACAGGAGCGAGACGCCGCCGGTCCGGAACATCAGCTCGCCGAGCAGGATGAACATCGGCACGGCCACGAGGGCTTCCATGGTGCTCGATTCGAGCATGGAATTGACGAACAGGCCGAGCCCGTTGGTGCCGATGAAGTAGATCACCGCCACCACGTTCAGGACCATGAAGCAGGCGAAGACCGGCAGGCCCGAGGCGAACATCGCCAGCAGGGCCGCGAACATGATGAGAAGGGTCATCCACCACATGATCAGAGTTCCATGATTTCTTCCGACTTCGCGTCGGCGGGGGCGAGGAAGTTCAGGGCGGAGAAGAAGATGCCGAACGTCATGACGGCGGTCAGCCACCAGCGCGGAATCTGGTTCGCCATCGATGTGAGCACGCCCTGGTGATACTGGCGGATGCACAGGTCGAGGACGAAATAGCCGACGACGAGGAGCACCACCGCGGAGACGAACTCCAGCACGCGCGTGACCTTGCCGAGAACCCTGGGCGGAAGCGTTTCCAGCACCACCGTGACGGCGATATGCCCCCGCTGGCGGGAGATCAGCGGCGCCGCCAGGAAGGCGCACACGCACAGCATGTAGCTGCCGACGTCGCTCGATATGTTGATCGGGCTGTTCAGCCCGTAGCGGGCCACGACCTCGGCGACGTAGATGAATGCCGTGATACCGACGGCGACCGCGGCGAAAAACGCGCAGATCTGCGAGGCCAGCCGTAAGGCAGAGTTGAGGCGTTGCACAGGTTCTCCTCCCTGAATGTGCGCCGGAGGTCGGACGCACGGTTATCGGATCAGGCTTTGCATGCAGGTCCGTTGGCGCTGCGCTGCACTGCTTCAGGTCCGAATGAACGATGATTCGCGAAGCCCATGAAGGGCGCGACCCCGCGCGCCCGTCAGCTTCCCGCAGGCCATTTTGTCAAATGCGCCTACCTCCCTCGGACCTGAAAGTGCACCATCAGAAAGTACGCTGTCAATATCCATGGCGTCGAACGCCGGCATTCGGTGCGAAACCCGGCTTCCAGTGCGGGCAATGGTGAGACGACCGAGCGGTTGCGGCGTAATCGCCGGCGCGTACCGGCCGGCTGACGACGGAGGTCATGCACGAGGCGCCGGCGTTCCGGCCGATAAAAGGAGGGCGCCTCGAAGGGCGCCCTCAGTCGACGGGCTTCCGGCGCCGGGCCGAAGGCCTTGGGAGTATGGTGTGGCGGGCGTCAGCCCGCCCGCGCGATGTGCGGCAGCTCCTTCCGGCCGAGCCCCGCGGCATGCTCGTCGTAGAGCCAGCTCAGCATCTCGAGCGTGTCGCTGTCGCGGAAGCGGCTCAGCATGCTCTGGCGCAGGTCCACATAGGCGCCGCGGACGTGGATCAGCTCCCACATGAAGCGCGACATGTACTGGACGCGCGTCGCCCGGACCAGCCGCCTGGAATTGAATTCGCGGAACGCGGCCGCGTAGTCTTCGTCGGCGGTGGAGACGCATTCGGCGAGCACGAGGGCGTCCTCGATCGCCTGGCATGCGCCCTGCGCCATCGCCTGCACCATGGCGTGCGCGGAATCGCCGAGCAGGGTCACGCGCCCCTTGCTCCACGTCGAGATCGGCGTGATCGTCGCGATCTCCCAGAACCTGGAGAAGTCGAGATAGGGCAGGAGCCCGCGCACGTCCTCGCAGGCGCCCTCGAACCGCTTGAGGATGCGCTCCTTGTAGGACATACCGGCTTCCGCCTCGGCGTTGTAGCGATAGTCGAAGCCGATCACGAGGTTGAAGATCGTGCCGCCGTGCAGCGGGTAGTGGATCATGTGGCAGGACGGGCCGCACCACAGCTTGACCTCGTTCTTCGCCAGATGGGCGGGTATCTCCGACATCGGGCGCACCGCGCGGAAGGCGACGTAGCCGAGCCGCTCCGGCGTCTCGGGGCCGACCAGCGCGGTCCGCGACTTCGACCAGATGCCGTCGGCCGCGACCAGCGCCGAGGCTTCCAGCGTACCCTTCGACGTATCGACCCTGACCAGGCTGCCGGTGTCCTCAAACGAGCGGAGTTCGCAGTCGGTGATCAGCTCCACCCCTTCCCTGCGGCACGCCTCGATGAGCACCTCGTGCAGGTCGGGGCGGTGGATCACGGCATAGGGCTGGCCGTAGCGCCGGCGCATCTCCTCGCCCATCGGGAGACGCAGCAGGGTCTCGCCGGTCACCGCGTTGGCGAGCACGCCGGCCTCGGGCAGGCTGCAGCGGTCGAGGATCTCCTGCTCGATCCCGAGGTGCCGGAAGGCATGGTGCGCGTTCGGGCCGAGCTGGATGCCGTAGCCGATCGCGCGGAACTCGCTCGCCTGCTCGACGATGCGGACCGTGCGGCCGGCGCGCGCGAGCGCGACCGCGGCGCTCAGCCCGCCGATGCCGCCGCCCGCGACGATGATCTGGGTTTGCTGCGTCACGGGCTCCTCCCTGGTGCGCTGCGTTTTAGACAGTGTGCTATAAATCCTAACGCTGTCGGAATCAACCTCGGCCGCCCCACCGGGCTGGTTCATTTCAGCGCAGGCACGGCGCTCCGGGCCACGGGGCGCCTGCCGCGTCCACCGGCATCGATTCCGTTATTCCATTTGGAATCGCTTGGGAATCGCGCTTCGGCACGCGTCCGCAGTCAGGACCGGGCCGTCGCGACGGTGGGCATGCTTCCATGCGCTCTTTTCGCGCGCACCAGGAAGAATTATCTTCTGTTGCGCTGTCAAAGTTAAGTGAGTATGCGGAATATAGGTGTGCTGTGTATCTCCGGCGCGTTTCGTCGACGGGCCGAGGCACGATGATGTGGCGCGCGGGTGATCTCCACCCGCGCCCGAGAATTGGAACGATCCCCGGATGCCGGAGGAGCCGCAACTGTTTCACGCGCGAGGCGTTCGGATTTTGCAGGCGGGGGAAACTTTGAAATACAAAGAAATGTACGTGCAGCCCGGCTATCTGTTCCGCCGGGCCCACCAGCTGGCGACGGCGGCTTTCAACGTCGTCACGCGGGACTACGACATCACGCCGGTGCAGATGGCCTCGCTCGTCTCGATCAAGGACAATGCGGGCATCGACGCGACGCGGCTGAGCGAGATCATCAGGTTCGACCGGACCACGATCGGGCACGTCATCGGGCGGCTCGAGCAGAAGGGCCTGATCAAGCGGGCGGAAGGCAGCGTCGACAAGCGCACCAAGACCCTGCACATCACCAAGAAGGGTGCGCAGCTCGTGGATTCGCTCAGCGACATGACGCCCGAGATCTCGGACGTCATCCTGGCGCCGCTGACCGAGAGCGAGCGGGCCGAGCTGCTGAAAATTCTCCAGAAGCTCGACAAATACGCTTCCAGCACCAGCCAGCTCGCCTCGCTGAAGACGAAGGACTGAACCGGCATCCATTGCCGACGACATCGGACGATCGCCGCGCCACGTCGATCGGCAGCCGCAGGGTCGACCCGCGGCGCCTTGACGGCTGGCAGCCAACGACAGGGGAGGAATGTCCATGACAAGGCTCGACAACAAGGTGGCCCTGGTGACGGGCGCGTCGCGCGGGATCGGGCGCGCGATCGCCGAGCGGCTGGGATCGCTCGGCGCCAGCGTCGTCGTCAACTATCGCGGCGGGCAGGAACAGGCCGACGCGGTCGTCGGCGCCATCGAGCGGGGCGGGGGCAAGGCGGTGGCGATGCGCGCCGACATCTCTGTCGTGGCCGAGATCCAGGCGCTGTTCGCGGCGACGCTCGAACGTTTCGGCCGGCTCGACATCGTGGTCGCCAATGCCGGCATCGCCAAGAATGCGCCTTCGATCCTCGACTTCACCGAGGCCGACTACGACCTGCTCTACAACCTCAACGCCAAGGGCGCATTCTTCACGCTGCAGCAGGCGGCCAGGCACGTCGCCGACAATGGCCGGATCGTCTATATCGGGTCGAGCACCACGGCGTTCCCGATGATCCAGCATTCGCTCTACGGCAGCAGCAAGATGCCGGGACGGTTCGTGGTGGAATCGCTGGCCAAGGAGCTCGGCCCCCGCGGCGTCACCGTGAACACCGTCCTGCCGACGGCGACCGAGGGTGCGGGGCTCCATGCCGACGGGCTGAGGCCCGGGGTGAAGGCGACGGTGGAAACGAACTATCCCATGAAACGGGCCGGCACGCCCAAGGACGCGGCCGACCTGGTCGAGTTCTTCGTCAGCGACCTGGCCGGCTATGTCAGCGGGCAGCACCTGCTCGCCAGCGGCGGCGCGCCGTCCTAGCCGACGGCGCCGGGCAAGGTCGGGGACGGCGCGTTCAGATGCCGAGATGGCTGTGGAGCGCCTTCTCGTCGGCCCGCAGCTCGGCCGTCGTGCCGGTGTAGCAGACCTGCCCCTTGGACAGGATGTAGTGCCGCTCGGCGAGCGCGAAGGCCGCGTGGATGTTCTGCTCCACCAGCAGGATCGGCAGGCCGGCGGCCTGCACCTGTTTCAGCACGGCGATCAGCTCGCGCACGATGAGGGGTGCCAGCCCCTCCGAGGGCTCGTCGAGGACGAGCAGGGCCGGATTGAGCAGCAGGGCGCGGGCAATCGACAGCATCTGCTGCTCGCCGCCCGAGAGCTGCGACCCGCGGTTCGCCGCGCGCTCGCGAAGCCGTGGGAAGAGGTCGTAGATGCGGTCGAGCGTCCATTCGCCCGAGATGCCCCGGCGGGCGGCGACGGTCAGGTTCTCGTGGACGGTCAGGCTGGAGAAGATGCCGCGCTCCTGCGGGACGAAGCCGAGGCCGAGCCGCGACACGCGGAACGGCGCCCAGCCGCTGATGTCCCTGCCGTCATAGACCACCGTGCCGCTCGGCGGCGCGATGAAGCCCATGATGGTGAGCAGCGTCGTTGTCTTGCCCGCGCCGTTGCGGCCCAGCAGCGAGACGATCTCGCCGCGCCCGACGGTGAGCGACACGCCGTGCAGGACGTGGCTCTGGCCGTAGTAGGCGTGGATGTCTTCGACGGCGAGCATCAGATCCCCGCTCCCAGATAGACTTCCTGGACGCGGGCGTTCGCCGTCACTTCCTCCGGTGTCCCCTCGGCAAGAACCTCCCCGTAGTAGAGGACGGTGATGCGATCGGCGAGCGAGAAGACCACTTCCATGTCGTGCTCGATCATCAGGATCGCGAGGTCGTCCGGAAGCGACCGGATCACGCCGACGAGTGCCTTGGTCTCCGTCGGCGAGAGGCCGGATGTGGGCTCGTCGAGAAGCAGGATGCGCGGCTCGCCCGATAGCGCCACGGCGAGTTCGAGCTGGCGCTGGTCGCCGTAGGAGATGCTGCCGGCCGGGGCCTGCGCGAGATGGTCGAGGCCGAAGCGCGCGAGCAGGGAGGCGGCGCGATCGTCCAGCTCGGTGCTGCGCCGCGCCGGGCGAAACAGGTCGAAGGGGGAGCCGAAGCGCGCCTGCGCGCCGAGGCGCACGTTCTCGTGGACGCTGAGCTTGGGGAACAGCGTGTTCTTCTGGAAGGTGCGCGCCAGCCCGAGCCGCGCGCGCCCTTCCGGCCCGAGCTTGCCGACCTCCGCGCCGTCGATGAGGATGCGGCCAGAGTCCGGCTGGAGCTGGCCGCCGATCTGGTGGATCAGGCTCGTCTTGCCGGCGCCGTTCGGGCCGATGATGACGTGCTTGCGGCCAGACGGGACGCTCAGGCTGACGTTCCTCGTCACCGTCAGGCTGCCGAACGCCTTGTTGAGGCCTTCGATCTCAAGCAGGCCCATCACGACCCCCGGCGGCCCAGCCGCAGCAGCAGCCCGTAAATGCCGCTGCGGAAGAACATCACGCAGGCCACGAAGATGATGCCGACGATCGACAGCCAGTGCTCCGTGTAGGAGCTGGCGATCTGCTTGACCAGCAGGAACACCGCGGCGCCGATGGCCGGCCCCACGAGCGAGCCAGCGCCGCCGAGCACGACCATGAGCAGGATCGTGCCCGAAAGGCCGAACGCCATCGCGTCGGGCGAGACGAAGCCGTTGAAGATGGCGTAGAGCCCGCCCGAGAAGCCGGCGAACAGCCCGGAGACGGTGAACGCGATCAGCTTGACGGCGTTCGCCCGGTAGCCGAGCGCCCGCATGCGCACCTCGTTGTCGCGAATGCCGACGAGGGCGTGGCCGTATTGCGATCCTACCACGAGGCGCAGCAGCACGAGCGACAGCAGGAAGGCGCCGAGGGCGACGAAGTACATCGTCGCGGGATCGTCGAGGCGGAAGCCGGCAAGCGCGGGCCGCTGCATGCCGCCGATCCCGTCGGACCCGCCGGTGAGGCTGCGCCACTTCAGCGCGGCCGAGAACAGCAGTTGCGCGAAGGCCAGCGTCAGCATGAAGAAGCCGACGCCCTTGAGGCGGATGCACAGGAAGCCGATGACCGCCGCTGCGGCGGCCGAGACGACGACGCCGGCGGCCCAGCCCGTCCACGGCGACATGCCGAAGCTGACGGACAGGATGACGGTCGTGTAGGCGCCGAGGCCGAAGAACGCTGCCTGGCCGAACGACACCAGCCCGCCATAACCCATGAGCAGGTCGAGGCTCATGGCCGCGATGGCGAATATGAGGATCTCGGTCAGCAGCCCGGTGTTATAGGTGGAGAAGAGGAACGGCCAGGCCAGCAGCACGGCCAGCGCGGGATACTGGAGATAGGCGACGGGATCCGCGCTGCGGGCACGTCCGGCCCATGTGGTCGGGGAGGAAGCGCTCATTGCGGCTGGGCGATCCCGAAGAGGCCCGCGGGCCGGAACAGAAGGACGGCGATCAGCATCAGGTAGGTCAGGAACATCGCCATGTCCGGCAGGTAGGCGCGGCCCAGCGTATCGGTCATGCCGATCAGCAGGGAGCCGAAAAAGGCGCCCTTGAGGCTGCCGAGGCCGCCGACCACCACCACGATGAAGGCGGGGATCAGCACCTCGATGTCGAGGCCGGAATAGACGCCGAGGATCGGGCCGGCCACGACGCCGGCCAGCCCCGCCAGCGCTCCGCCCAGCGCGAAGGTGGAGGTCAGGAGCAGCGGCACGTTGAGGCCGATGCCCATGGCGCTCGCCGGATCGTCGACGCCCGCCCTCACCATCGCCCCGGCCCTCGTGTGCTCGACGATCCGCCACAGCACGAACGCGACGAGGAGCCCGAAGCCCAGGAGGGCGAGCCGGTAGCTCGGGTAGAAGCCGCCGAGGAACTCGATCGAGTTCTGCAGCGACGGCGGCTCGTCGATGGCGAGCACGTCGCGGCCCCACACCGTCTCGACGAGATCGGTGAAGATGAACGAGAAGCCGAAGGTCAGCAGGACCTGGTCGAGCCGGTCGCGCCTGTAGAGCCTTCGCAGGAAGAACATCTCGATCGCCGCGGCGACGAGCCCGACGGGGATCGGCGCCAGCAGCATGGCCAGCCAGAAGCTGCCGGTAATCTGCATCACCGACAGGCCGATGAACGCGCCGAGCATGAAGAACGAGCCGTGCGCGAGGTTCACGACGCCGAGCAGCCCGAAGATCATCGAGAGCCCGGCGGCGAGCAGGAACAGCAGGATCCCGTAGACCAGACCGTTCAGCGCCTGGCTGAGGAAGAGGTCCATCGCAGCCCGTTCAGGCCCGGTTCGCCGGGTTGTCGCCGACCTTCTCGAAGGTGGCGACGACCTTGTTGACCAGCCGGCCGTCCTGCTCCGCGACCTCGCGGACATAGACGTTGTGGATGGCCTGGTGAGTCACCGGATCGAAGCTGAGCGGCCCGCGCGGCGCGACGATGTCGACCTTGCCGACGGCTTCGAGGAAGCCTGCGACGTTCTCGATCTCGCCGCCGACGGCCTTGGCGGCATCGTCGACGATGCGCAGGCTCGTATAGCCCGATTCCGTCATGATGCCCGGATAGTCCTTCGATTTCGCGGAATGCAGCTCGACGAAATGCCTGTTCTCGGGCGTATCGAGCGTCTCGCAGTAGATGCTCGACGACAGCCCGCCCACGGCGGCCCTGCCCTGCAGGGGGAAGGTGTCGGAATCGAGCAGCGGCTGGAAGCCGGTCAGCCTGACCTTGCCCTTGAGGCCGAACTGCTCGAACTGCTTGACGAAGCGGCCCGCCTCGCTGCCGATCAGGAACGCATAGATGGCCGCGGCCCCGGAGGAGCGGATGTCCGCCAGATAGGCGCTGAAGTCGTTGGTGCCGAGCGGCGTGTAGATCTCCTTGGCGACCTTGGCGCCACCAGCCACCAGCGAAGCCTTGTAGGCGTCCGCGACCTCGTGGCCGGCGATGAAGTCGGAGGTGATGATGGCGACGTCGGTGATGCCGTTCCTGGCCGACCATTCGCCCATCGGGCTGGCGACCTGCCAGTTGCTCATCGTGGTGCGGTACATGTTGGGCAGGCGTAGTCTGGTCAGCGCCGTGGCGCCGGCTCCGGTGTTCAGCCAGGGCGTTCCGGCCTGCTTCATGTAGTCGGTCATCGCGATCGCGATGTGGCTGCCGATCGGCCCCATCACGACGTGTACCTTGTCGCTCTCGACCAGCTTGCGCAGCTTCTGGAGGCCGACCTGCGGGTTGAACTCGTCGTCCTCGCGGATGATCTCGACCTGGCGGCCGGCGATCGTCCCGCCCTGCTCGTCGAGATAGACCTGCATGCCGCGGACGGTGGTCTCGCCGAACAGGCCGACGGCCTTGCTGAACGTGTTCAGAACGCCGATCCTGATGGGCCCCGCGCCCTGCGCGAATACGCGCGCGAAGCCGGCGTCGATGGCCAGGCCGGATGCTGCGGCGGCGCCGGCGATGAAGGCGCGGCGGCTCGGTTTCCATAGGTTCGTCAACGGTATCTCCTCCCAGGACCCGGCACGCCCACGGCGCGCCACGACGCTTCGCCTCTCCAGCTGCATTCCTCCGAAATGCACAGTGTGCTGAAAGAGCGTGTACTGTCGAATTTGACATTCCGACAGCGTGCTGTCAACAATCGACCGCCGCATCCGCCGGCGAGAGCGGGCGGGACCGCTCGATGGGGCGTCGGCAACGAATGGGAGGAACCATGGTCGAGGCTGCCAGACCCAACCGGATGTTGGGCGCGAACAGGATGAAGCTCGGTCTCTTCGGGATGAACTGTTCCGGCGGGATGACCATGACCAAGGCGCCGGAGCGGTGGGATCCGTCGTGGCGCAACAATGCGGTGGCGGCGAAGCTCGCCGACGAGGCCGGCCTCGAATTCATCCTGCCGATCGCCCGCTGGCTCGGCTACAAGGGCGAGACGGACACCGAGGGCACCACCTTCGAGGCGCTGACCTGGGCGGCCGGCCTGCTGGCCGCGACGGAAGGGATCTCGGTCTTCGGCACGCTGCATGTCGGCCTCATTCACCCGGTCTTCGCCGCCAAGCAGATCGTCACCGACCATCATATCGGCGGCGGCCGCTTCGGGCTGAACATGGTCTCCGGCTGGAACGAGGGCGAGTACGCGATGTTCAACGTCGAGCTCCTCGAGCACGACGAGCGCTACGTCTTCACCGAGGAATGGCTGGCGATCGCCCGCAGGATCTGGACCAGCGAGGAGCCGTTCGACTTCAAGGGCAAGTATTTCGACCTCAAGGGCGTGCTCGCCAAGCCCAAGCCTTATGGCGGGCAGATGCCGATGCTGATGAGCGCGGGCTCCTCGGGGGCGGGACGCGCCTTCGCCGTCAACAATGCCGACTGCCTGTTCATGGCCGTGCTCGACGTCAACAAGCTGCCGGCCGAGGTCGCCGAGCTGCGCGCCGCCACCACGGGGCGACGCGTGGGCATCTATTCGAGCGGCCACATCCTGACGCGCGCCACCGCGAAGGAGGCGAAGGACTACTACCACTACATCGTGCACGAGAATGGCGACTGGGAAGGAGCCGAGCACATCGTCAACATCCGCATCCAGGGCAACAACCGGTCCTTCCCGCCCGAGGCGATCCGCCAGATGAAGGAAAGGCACATGGCCGGCATCGGCAGCTTCCCGCTGGTGGGCAGCTACGACGAGGTCGCCCGGACCTTCAAGCAGCTCAGCGACGCCGGGCTCGACGGCATGGCGGTCGGCCTCGTCAACTACATCGACGAGTTCCCGATCGTCCGCGACGAGCTGCTGCCGCGGCTGGAGCGGCTAGGGCTGCGCACGCCCCACCGGGCCGCGTGAGAGAATGCCGCAACGCGCGGAACGGAGGACACAGAACGTGACAATCAGGACCGTCGGGGTGATCGGGCTGGGCGCGATGGGGCGGCCGATGAGCCGTCACATGGTCAAGGCCGGGTACGAGGTGGTGGGGTTCGACCCCGTCGCGGAGGCTTGCAGCCGGAGCGAGAGCGAAAGCGGCATCATTGCGCTGCCGTCGCCGAAGGCGGTGGCCGAGCGGAGCGACGCGGTCATGATCGTCGTCGGCTTCGAGAAGCAGGTCGAGCAGGTGCTGCTCGGCGAGGACGGCATCCTCGCCGGCGCCCGGCCGGGGCTGATCGTCGGGGTCGGCTCGACCGTTTCCCCGACTTTCGCGCAGGCGCTCGCCGCGCGCGTGAAGGGTCGCGGCATCAAGCTGGTGGACATGCCGCTGACCCGCAGCGCCGAGGCCGCGGAAGGGGGCAATATGCTGGTGCTCGGCGGCGGCGATCCGGATGCCTTCGAGGCCTGCCGGCCGCTGCTCGAGACCTTCGCCGTCAAGGAGGACATCTTCAACCTCGGGCCGTTCGGCAGCGGGCAGGTGGCCAAGATGGTCAACAACATGATCCTCTGGGCCTGCATGGCGGCGAACGACGAGGGGCTGCGCTTCGGCGAACGCTTCGGCATCGACCAGGAAACCATGCGGGCCGCGCTGGTGCGCAGCAGCGCGGCCAATTTCCCGCTGATCGAGAAGGCCGACACGAGGCCGATCCCGTGGGCGGAAAAGGACATGGTGATCGCCCAACAGGAGGCCGACAGGCTGAGGTTCGCGATCCCGCTCTGCGGCCAGGTGAAGGAGATCATCAAGGCCTTCAAGGTGGCGAGGGGCTATCCGACGCCGACCATGTAGGCCCTCGCGGGCGCCAGCCTAGGGCCGACGCGCGCGTCCCGTGTCGACGCTCATGCGGCCTCCGCGAGGAAGCGGGCGTATTCCCGGCGGACATAGTCCTCGACGGATGTCGGCTTGCGCCCGAGCAGCCACGTCAGCACGTTCGGGTTGCCGGTGAAGTCGTACTTGCCGTAGCAGGCCCCGATGGCGCGGAAGACCTCGAATATGTAGGGGAAGTCGGCCGCGGTCACCGTCTTCCCGGCCGCGAGCTGCGCCTCGATCAACGGGTGCTTGCGGTACTTCAGCAGGAACTCGTCGGGCTCGACCTCTTCGGCGCGGACAGGCCGTCCGATGACCCGCGCGAAGCGCAGGGCGATCTCGTGAGCCGTGAGCCAGTCGCCCGAGCAGAGCTCGTAAGTCGCGCCGTGGTGCTTCTCGGGGCCCTCGCAGATGACCTTCGCGGCCGCTTCCGCATAGTCGTCGAGCACGATGAGGGACTGGCGGCGGTCGACCGACCACCACAGCCGGAACACACCGCTCCTGAACACCGGATAGGCCGCCGGCATGTAGTTGGTCGGCTGGAGGATGGTCCAGCCGATGTTCGAGACGATGATGCGCTGCTCGATCGCCAGCTTGGCGCGATGCTGGATGAGCTTGTCCTCGATCGCGTGCAGGACCGAGCTGAAAACCAGATGCTTGACGCCGGCGGCCTCGGCGGCCTCGACCACGGCGATGCCCATCTCCTTCTCCTGCGGCAGCAGTGCGGGACCGATGTGGTACACCGTCTCGACGCCCTCCATCGCACGGGCCAGCGAGGCGGGATTGCCGGCGTCGCCGTGGCTGGCC
>JAFKJY010000055.1:0-11977 GCA_017305835.1 Hyphomicrobiales bacterium | reverse complement strand
GCGGCGCCGAGCGCCGTCAGTGCGGCGAGATCGCCTGAGGCGCGCATCGCCCGAACCTTCTTGCCGGCGCGCGCCAGCAGCGGGATCAGCCGCTGACCTTGGTTGCCATAAGCTGCGGTCACTAGGATCATCGAAATCCGAACCTCCGGTGTGGGTGTCTCCGTCCATCTACGCATCCGCGGCGCTATTTGTCCTATGTTATGATGCGAATAGGCTTTATGCTGCGGGCGTTATGGGATCGGACACACTGGACTCGATCAGCCTGCGGCTGCTGCGTCTCTTCGAGGCGATCCACCGGACACGCAGCATCTCGCAGGCGGCGGATGCGCTGCGCACCAGCCAGCCGAGCGTCAGCGTGAGCCTCAATCGCCTGCGGCAGCTCTTCGGGGACCCGCTCTTCGTCCGGGTGGGATCGCGGATGGAGCCGACGCCGCGCGCCGACGAGCTGATCGTCGGCGTCCGGTCGATGCTGGTGATCGCCGGCGATCATTTCGTCGGCCGCGCGCCGTTCGATCCCGCCAGGTCCGACCGGCGCTTCACCCTGCACATGGCGGATCCCGGCGAGACGATCCTCATGCCGCGGCTGGTGGACCGGATCGCGCGCGTCGCGCCGGAGGTGCGCCTGCGGGTGCGCGGGATCGGCGACGACAGCCAGGCGATGCTCGCCAATGGCGAGGTCGATCTCGTCATCGGCTACCTGTCGCGCGAGGCGGAAGGCCTGCGCCAGCGCAAACTGCATGACGAGCGCTACGTGTGCATCGCTCGCGCCGACCACCCGCGGATCGGGGAGACGCTGGGGCTGGAGCGGTTCAGGTCGGAATCGCACATCGTCGCCGCGATCGCCGGAACCGGGCATTCCCATGTCGAGCCCGGCTTCGGCCAATTGAAGATCGAGGGCACGGTCGCCCTGGAGCTCTCCAGCTATTTCGCTGTCGGCACCACGGTCGCGCAGACGGAGCTGATCGCGGTGGTCCCGGCAAGGCTGGGGGCCGAGCTCGCCGCCCAGGGCAACATCCGCGCGTTCGAGCTTCCGGTGGAAAGCCCGGTCTATCCGGTGCGGCAATACTGGCACCCGCGGTCCGACCACGACGCAGGGAACCGCTGGATCCGCGACCTCGTCGTCAGCCTCGTGAACGCCCATCCCGTCGCGGGCGGCCGGCGCGGCGCCCCGGTTCGATCGTCCTGAACGGAAGAAGGCGGCCGGTTTCCCGGCCGCCTTCTTCATGTCTCGAACCTTTCCGCGGCCCGTAGGGCGCGGAACCTCCGGCCTATTTCTGGCCGAGGAGCACGCCCTTTTCCTTGGCAAGTGCCAGGGCAGCATCGACGTCCTCGGGGTGCGAGCGATGCGCAACCTCGACCGCGCCCTCGATGTCGAGCTTCGCGATCTTGGCGGCGATCTCCGGGCTGAACTCGGTGATCTGGACGCCGTTCTTCTTCATGATCTCGTCCTGGCTGGTGACCTGGCTGACGCCATAGGCCGTGCCATGCACGTCGGTCTGCTTGCCGGCCTCCAGGAGAGCGTCCTGGATGTTCTTCGGCAGCGCGTCGAACTTGGCGGCGTTCATCAGGATGAGGTTGCAGCCCTGGCTGAAGTTCGGCGCGGTCATGTACTTGGCGACCTCGTAGAGCTTGAAGTCGGCGGTCGACGAGCTCGGCCAGGCCGCGCCGTCGAGGGTGCCCTTCTGCATCGCCGCATAGGCGTCGGCCGGCGACATGGCCACCGGGGCGCCGCCGAGCGCGCGCACGACGCCTTCATAGGAGGCGTTGGTGCGGATCTTGCGGCCGGCGAGCGTGGTATCGCCGTCGAGGGGCTTGGTCAGCACGAAGGTCGTGGGGCCGGTCGAATAGGCCGAGAGGATGACGACGCCGAAATTCTTGCGGTAGTAGTCGTTCAGCCAGTCCAGCATGCCCGACTGGCGCAGCTTGGCCGGGTCGAGGTCGATCAGGTTCTGCAGGGCCACGCCCATGCCGGTCTGCGCCTGGTGATAGGCCGACGACTGGAAGACGACGTCGAACACGCCCTGCGACAGCGGCTCGAGCTGCTCGAACGGCGGCACGGTCTCCGGGCCGGTGTTCTGGAAGGTGATCTCGCCGTTCGAGGCCTTGGTCGCGGCCTCCTGGAACTTGTAGAAGACCTCCGGCACCAGCGGCAGGGTGGTCGACCAGGCGGCGAGCGCCTTGAGCTGGGTCTCGGCCCGGGCCGCAGAGCCCAGCGACGCGGCCGAGAGGATGGCCGCCAGGGCGACGGCACCAAATCTGCTCAGTTTCATATTGTACTCCTCCTCTGAGTTTCAGGCGTTCCGACTTCTGTTTCCGGCTGAAAAGAAGGTGCCGCCTGGGCTGTGAGCTCGCGCTCGATGCGGCCTCCCCAAGTCCCCGGCGCCATCCGCGGGCAGCCCGACAGGCCCGGCCGGGATGGCATCCAGGTATTTTAACAGCATACTATTTTTCAGTATGCTGTCAAGCTGACGACAGTCGGCTCCGGCCCGGCGTCGGACGCAGCCGGCGGGGCCGCGGTCCGGTCAGCCGGCCTGCGCGTGGACGAGGCTGGCGTTCTTCATCTCCCTGACCTGCGACGAATAGGGAGCGGTGGCGACGGTGGTCTTCACCTTCGTCTGCCGGTGCGGCTCGACGTTCGGCTTGCGCGAGCCGCCGTCGGGCTCGCCCCAGACGACATAGAGCTCGTTGCCGAGATCGGCATGGTCGGGATCGAGGAAGGCGACGGACAGGAATTTCGATTCATTGGCGGTGTAGCCGACATAGCCCGACACGCCGACGAGCTGGCCCGCACCGGCGCGCACCTCGTCGACCTGCTGGAACGAATAGCTCGCCTTGGGCATGTCCATGTGCTTGAAGGGGACGCCCGGCTCGAGCCGCGACCGGAAGATGCGGGTCACGTCGTCGGCGTCCCAGACGAGCATGCGCTTGACGCGGTGCCTGCGGTTCGCCATCTGCAGAAGCGCGTCGCGGCCGATGAAGGCGTGGTTGAGGTCGATCCGCTTCTCGAGGCCCAGGTCCCACGGCGTGACGTAGTAGTCGGCGATGTCGGACGAGCGGAAGCTGCCGCCGAGCTGGGTGCGGGCCTCCCAGCTCGTCGCCGGCAGCCATTCGCGGAACGCGCGCATGCGCTCGTCATCATAGATGGCGGGCGTCGGGTAGCCGACCCAGCCGACTTCGGCCTGCACGCTGTAATAGGTCTTCAGGCCCGAGCGCAGCAGCCCGTGCCTCTCGCCGGTCTCCAGCAGGATGCGGAGCATGTCGGCGCCCTCGTCGGCCGGACCGGAAAGCTCGACGCCGCCATGGCCGGCCACGCTGTGGCGGAGCGCGAGCGCGCTGTGGCCTCGTATCCTGACGCGGGCGAGGCTGAAGAACGGCATGTCCGGGGCGCCGCCGTCGCACAACTCGTCGAACATCGCCGCGGCGTTGGGTCCGTCGAGCTGGTAGCGATAGAACGTGCGGCCGCGGGGGTTCATCGAGGTCTGGTGGTCGCGGACCACCTCGACGTCGTAGCCGCCCGTCTCGGCGTTGAACTGGACCCAGTTCTGCAGGTGCATGCCGCTGATCAGCTCGAAGCGGCCGTCATCGAGGTGCTGCAGGATGCATTCGCCGATGAAATAGCCGTTGTGGTTGACGGCGTAGTACTGGCGCGCCTTCAGCGGCCCGAAGTTCCTGAGATTGTTGACGCCGACCTCGCCGAGGAGGCGCAGCGCGTCCGGACCGGAGATGAAGCTCTCCGGCATGTGGTGGCACTGGTCGAAGAGCAGCACCGAGTTCCGCCAGGCCCGCTGCTCCTCGTACCAGTTGGTGTACTCGGCCGGGATCGGGCTGAGGCTCATATTGTCCTTGTCGTGCGGAGCCTTGGTGTCGTTCGTGAAATAGTCGACGAGGTCCGGGACGCCGTCCATGAGATCCTGGAGAGAGCCGGGGGCGTGATCTGCCATGACGGGAACTCCGTATATTGATGAGGCCTGAGTGTGGATGCGCGGCGGCGCCGTTCGCGGCGAGCATCGCAGGGCTGCGGGAAATCCGGCTGTGCCGAGCGCTTCCTTGCAGGCGCTCGCGCAGCGGGCCGGTCACCTCCTCCTCCAAGGCCGCCGATAATTGCACAGCGTACTTATTTTCAGCATGCTATGCAACTGGCGCCGACGGCGTATCGCCAACGGCTTGCCGGCCCGCGGGCTCCGGCGCGAGGCAGGGGTCCGACGTTCGCATCCGATTGCAGATCAGGCAACTTGACAGTGTACTATCAATATGTGCACTGTCATAGGAACGGGCCATGGCCGCGCCATATGGGATGCGCGGAAACGACCTTTCGGAGGAGAAACAGATGCCGCTCAGCCTGCAGGCGAAGATGGACCGGATTCCGAATCTGGTCGACTATTTCAGGAACCTGTCTGGCGGCAACAGCCCGAGCGCGTTTCCGGTCGTCCCGGCGGAGTTCTCGAACTGGCGCGACGAGCAGAGGGCATGGCTCGAGTCGGTCGTGCTTCTCGACCAGACCCATCACATGTACTACGAATACATGCGCGGCAAGGACATCCTCAAGCTGCTCAACAAGGTCGCCGCCAACAGCTTCCGGTCGTTCGAGGTCGATCGCGGCAAGCAGATCGTCTGCTGCTCCCCGGACGGCTACCTGATCGGCGACGGCATCCTGTTCCATCTCGAAGAGGAAGAGGTGATGTGCGTCGGCCGGGCCATCGTCCCGAACTGGCTGCGCTACAATGCCGAGGTCGAGGGCTACGACATCGAGTTCAAGCGGGAGGCGCGCTCTCCTTCGCTGTCGATGGGCCGGGAGGTCCGCCGCAGCGTCTACAGGTACCAGATCCAGGGGCCGAAGGCGGCCGACCTGATCACCAAGCTCAACGGCGGCAGGCCGGTCGACCTCAAGTTCTTCCACATGGGGCACATGACGATCGCCGGCCGCGCGGTCAGGGCGCTGCGGCACGGCATGGCCGGCGTGCCGGGCCTGGAGATCTGGGGACCGTTCGACGAGTGGGAGGAGGTGCGCGCCGCCATCCTCGAGGCCGGCAAGGAATTCGGCATCGTCCCGGTCGGCAACAAGGGCTATTCCTCGGCCACCTTCGGCTCGGGCTGGATCTCGTCCGCGCTGCCTGCGATCTATACCGGCGAGGCGATGCGCCCCTATCGCGAATGGCTCACGGCGGACAGCTACGAGGCCAACAGCCCGCTCGGGGGCAGCTTCGTCTCCGCCAGGATCGAGGACTACTACGTCACTCCGTTCGAGCTCGGCTACGGCCACATCGTCAAGTTCGACCACGACTTCGTCGGGCGCGACGCGCTCGAGCGGATGGATATCTCGGCGCAGCGGCGCAAGGTTACGTTCGAGTGGAACGCTGACGACGTGGGCAGGATCTTCGCGTCCTACTTCCAGACCGAGCAACTGCCCTACAAGTGGATCGACCTGCCGCGCGCCGACTACACCGCGCACGACTACGACACGGTCCTGCATCACGGGCGGCCGATCGGGCTGTCGATGCTCACCGGCTACGATTTCAACTATCGCGCCATGCTGTCGCTCGGCATCGTCGGTCCCGAGACCGCGGACGACAGCGAGGTCTCGATCGTCTGGGGCGAGCCGAATGGCGGAACGGCCAAGCCTGCCGTCGAGGCGCACCGGCAGGTCGAGGTTCGCGCCAAGGTGAAGCCGGTGCCCTATGCGCGCACGACCGACCGCAGGGCCATCGCGGCCTGAGGCCGTCACGCCGCAGGCGAAGCGGAGATGATCGATGAAGATTGATCCGATCACGACAGAGGTCATCGCGAGCCGGCTGGGCGAAATCGCGAACGCGATGGAATACGCGCTCTATCACGCCGGCTATTCGCCGATCCTGCGCGAATCCAAGGACGGCACCGCCGGCCTCGCCGACGCCGATGGGCGGATGGTGATGATCGGCGGCGGCCTGCAATACCACCTGCTGAGCTACGAGCAGGCGGTGCGGGCGGTCAAGGTGCGCTACCCGGCCGGCCGGATGAAGCCGGGCGACAGCTACATCCTGAACGACCCCTACGTCGCCGGGAACGCGCACGCGCCGGACCTGGTGGCGGTGACTCCTGCCTTCCATGCGGGAGCGCTCGTCGGCTTCGGCGTCTCCATGGCGCACAAGGCCGACATCGGCGGCATCGTGCCGGGCTCGTCGGGCGCGGCGGCGACCGAGATCTTCCACGACGGCCTGCTGCTGCCGCCGGTCCGCTTCCAGACGGCGGACGGGGTGGAGCAGGACATCGAGGGAATCGTCCGCAACAACAGCCGCGTGCCGGACATGGTGATGGGCGACATCCGCGCGCAGGTCGGCTGCACGCGGCTCGGCGCCGAGCGGCTGGTCGAACTGTGCGAGGAATACGGCGCGGACACCGTCACCGCGGCGCTGCACGGCCTCACGGCGGTGACGGCGCAGCGGCTGGGCGCCGAGCTGTCGACCTGGCCGGACGCCACCGGCGAGGCCGAAGGCTTCCTCGACCATGACGGGCACTCGAAGGGAAAGAAGATCCGCGTCCATGTGCGCGCGGTGAAGCAGGGCAACCGGATCCTGTTCGATTTCTCGGGTTCGGACCCGCAGGCCACGGGGCCGGTGAACCTGATCGCCACCGTCACCCGCTCGGTCTCGCTGATGGCGCTGGTCGCGACGGCCGACCCCACCATCCGCATCAATTCGGGCATCTCGGGCGCGGTCGACTTCAATATTCCTGAGGGAAAGGTCATCAGCCCGGCGCGGCCCGCCACCGTCAACCTCTATTTCCCGACGGCCAACCTCGCCTATTGCTGCGTGCTCTCTGCGCTCGGGCGGCTCCATCCGGCGCGCGCCGTGGCACCTTCCGGGCTGGGCACCGGCGGCATTTCGATCGGCTTCCCGAAGTCCTCGCGCACCGGCAAGCCCGACGTGCTCTACGAGCTCAAGGCGACGTCGCTCGGCGGCACCGCGCGCCGCGACGGCGCCTCGATCGTGATGCCGGTCTCGCACTTCACGCCGGCGACGTCGGTCGAGGTGCTGGAGACCGAATATCCGGTGCGGATCAACCGGTTCGACATGCGCCGGGACTCGGCCGGGGCCGGCCGCTATCGGGGCGGCGTCGGCTATGTCCGCGAATACGAGGTGCTGGACGAGTGCGTGCTTACGGTGCGCTCGTCCAACCACAAGTACCCCGCCTGGGGCATCAACGGGGGGCGCAGCCCGTTGCCGTCGCGGGTGGTCTTCAACCCGGACCGCGAGGATTGCGAGCTGTTCGACACGATCGTCACGCGCAGGCTCAAGGCGGGGGACGTCGTGTGCTTCGAGCAGAGCGGCGGCGCGGGCTTCGGCGATCCAACCGAGCGCGACCCGGAGCTGGTGCTCGCCGATGTGCGCAACGGCTATGTCGGCCGCGACGAGGCACGGCAGACCTACGGGCAGCCGCTTCCGGACGAGGCCGCCGCGCCGCGCCCGGACCGGGAGGACGTCGCTCCCGACCCTGCCCTGGCTACCGCCTCGACACCCTGAGGGGAGCGGCGCCCCTCGTCCGGGGAACTGCCTGCAAGCTGAATTGCGATGAGCCCGACCGAGGGAGGTCCGACTTGGGATTTGTGCTGACGATAACCTGCTTGAACCGGAAGGGGATCGTTGCCGCCGTGGCGAGCGAGATCACCCGGCACGACGGCAACATCACCGAGGCGGCCCAGTTCGACGATCCGCTGACGAACCTGTTCTTCATGCGGGTGATGATCGAGTTTCCGGGGGAGGACACCGGCTTCCGCGCCGCCTTCGAGAAGGTCGCACGGACCTTCGACATGGACTGGAAATTCCGGCGGGCGGACGAGCGGCGCAAGGTGCTGCTGCTGGTCTCCAAGTTCGACCACTGCCTCGGAGACCTGCTCTACCGGACGCGCATCGGCGAGCTCAACATGGAGTGTGTCGGCATCGTCTCCAACCACCCCAAGGAAGCCCTAAACATGTTCGGGCACCAGGGGTTCCCCTACCACTACCTGCCCGTCACGAGGAGCACCAAGGCCGAGCAGGAGGCCAGGATCAAGCAGATCATCGAGGAGACGGGCGCCGAGCTCGTCGTGCTCGCCCGCTACATGCAGATCCTCTCCGACGACTTCTCCGCCTACCTGTCCGGCCGCTGCATCAACATCCACCACTCGTTCCTGCCCGGCTTCAAGGGCGCCAAGCCCTACCATCAGGCGCATGAGCGCGGGGTGAAGATGATCGGCGCGACGGCGCACTACGTGACCGAGGATCTCGACGAAGGGCCGATCATCGCCCAGGACGTCGAGTCCGTGACGCATTCCGACACGCCCGACGAGATGGTGCGCAAGGGCCGCGACATCGAGCGCCGGGTGCTGGCGCGGGCGGTCGCATGGCACCTTCAGGACCGTGTCCTGATCAATGGAAAGAAGACCGTGGTCTTCGTCTGACACGAAAGAGGAACCCATGCAGCCTGGCGTTCACGCAGCCGGCGCCGCCGTGCGCATCCCGGCCTCCATCGAGATCACGCCGAAGCAGGCGGTCAGCCTGCCGGAACTGCCCGGGCTGTTCCCGCCCGGCGTGCGCGTCTACATCGCCGACATCGGCATCGACGGCGACGACATGCTGGTGCAGGCGGCCAGGCGCGTCACCGAGCTGGGCTACGTCGCCGTTCCGCACCTGCCGGCGCGGCGCCTCGGCACGAAGGCCGCGCTGGAGGCCCGCATCAAGGCGTCCGCGCAGGAAGCCGGCGTGCGCGACATGCTGATCGTCGGCGGCGGGCTCGCCAGGCCGGCGGGCGAATTCGGCTCGACCATGGACGTGCTGGAGACGGGGTTCATGGACCGGTACGGCATCACCGACATCGCGGTCGCCGGCCATCCCGAGGGCAGCCCGGATTTCGGCGAGAGGGAGGCGATCGAGGCGCTGAAGCTGAAGCAGGCCTTCGGCGAGCGGACCGGCGCCAGCATGCGGATCGTGACCCAGTTCGGCTTCGACGGCGCGGCCTTCGTCAGATGGGCGGAGGGGTTGCGCGCCGTCGGCGTGGACCTGCCCGTCCATCTCGGCGTCGCCGGCCCGGCTAAGGTGACGACGCTGCTCAAATATGCCGCGGCCTGCGGCGTGGGCAACTCCCTCGACTTCTTCAGGAAGCGCTTCGGGTCGATCGCCATGCTGGCGACCAGCTATTCCCCCGAGGAGGTGGTCGGGCCGATCGAGCAGCACGCGCTGCGCACTGCCGATTCGGCGATCCGGCAAATCCACGTGTTTCCGTTCGGCGGCCCCAAGAAGGCGGCGGACTGGCTGTTCGGGCGCGGGAGCTGGGGCGTGCAGATGCAGGATGGAACCGCCCGCCGGTTCGGCTGAGGCGGCGCACCGCCTGCCGACTATTGCGAACGGAGCCTTGCACGCATGAGCGCCAGGATCATCGACGGCAACGCGGTCTCCCGGAAGATCCGGTCGGATTGCGCCGAACGGGTGGCGCGACTGCGGGCCGAGCGCAACGTCACGCCGTCGCTCGCGGTGATCATCGTCGGCGACGACCAGGCATCGCGCATCTATGTGCGCAACAAGATGAAGGCCGCCGAGGATGTAGGGGTCATCAGCCGGCTCCATGATTTCGCAGCCGATGCCGACCCGGACCTCGTGCTGCACCTGATCGACCGGCTGAACGACGATCCGCTGGTCCACGGCATCCTGGTCCAGCTCCCGCTGCCACCGCAGTTCAACATCTATTCGGTGCTCCACCGCATCCATCCGAGGAAGGACGTCGACGGGTTCCACCTCTACAATGTCGGCGGCTTGGTTGTCGGGCGCACGGTCTTCTCCCCCTGCACGCCCTACGGCGTGATGAAGCTGCTGCAGCACGTGGGGATCGAGGTTGCCGGGCAGAACGCTGTCATCGTCGGCGCCAGCAACATCGTCGGCAAGCCGATGGCGCTCATGCTGATGCAGCAGGAGGCGACGGTCGCCATCTGCCACGCGCGCACGCGCGACCTGGCGCAGTTCACGATCCTAGCCGACATACTGGTGGTCGCGGCCGGCGTGCCGGGCCTGATCGTGCCCCAGATGGTGAAATCCGGGGCGGTGGTGATCGACGTCGGCATCAACCGCCTGCCTTCGGGCAAGATCGTCGGCGACGTGGATTTCGAGGGCGTCCGCGGGAAAGCGTCCTACATCACGCCGGTTCCCGGCGGCGTAGGGCCGATGACGGTGACCATGCTCATCTCGAACACGATCCTCTCGGCCGAACAGGCATCGGCCGCGCCGGCACTCGACGATCCGTTCGCCCGCGCGGATATCCCGCTGGAACAGATCTGACGCGCCCGAGGCGCTGCGACACGGGGCGCATGGCCGTTTCCGACAGCACTTTCGCCGCCAAGGGGAGCGGGCCGAACACGCGTCTCCCCCCTTTTCCCCTGCCGCTGCAGGCCTCCGGCCGAAAGCGACGTTTCCCCTTTCTTCCACCAAAGTAATATTTGACAGCGTACTATCATTTAGCTTACTTTCAAAACCGCTGCGGAGCGGCATTGAGGCATCGCCTTGCGCGTTGCCGGACCGCACGCGGACTCACGCAGGGACCCGCCGGTTTGGAGATGGGAACCGACAAGAGCGCGGCTCAGGTCGCACTCGATGACCACAAGCTGCGATGCAGGCACGAGCAGGATCGCGAAAGGGAGGATCGATGAGCGCGGAGAACCTTGAACAATTGCTGCGGCAGAACCGGAGCGCGGTCCACATGCTGCGCAATTCCCAGATGGATGCGTTCGTCTACCCGGTTGTCGCGACGGAGTTCAGCAACTGGCGCAACGAACAGCGCGCCTGGGCCGAGAAGGTCGTGCTGCTCGACCAGTGCCACCATATGGCGGAGCTGCTGATCGAGGGGCCGGACGCGGTGAAGCTGGTCTCCGAGACCTCGGTCAACACCTACAAGAACTTCAGGGTCGACAAGGGCAAGCAGTTCGTCGCGGTCAGCCATAGCGGCCACGTGATCGGCGACAACATCATGTTCTATCTCGACGAGAACAAGCTGCTGCTCGTCGGCCGGCCGCCGAGCCTCAACTGGGTGAACTTCCACGCCAAGACCGGCGGCTACGACGTCACCGCCGAATTCGACCCGAGCTCGCCGCCGCGTCCGAACGGCCACGCCGTCACGCGCCGCCACTACCGCTACCAGATCCAGGGCAAGCTCGCGCCGCAGCTCCTCGAGAAGCTCAACGGCGGGCCGATCGGCGACGTCAAGTTCTTCGACATGACCACCTTCAGGATCGGCGGCCGCACCATCCGCGCCCTGCGTCACAGCATGGCCGGCGTGCCGGGCCTCGAATTCTGGGGTCCCTACGAGCAGCGCGAGGAGATCCGCGACATCATCATGGAGGCCGGCAAGGAGTTCGACCTGCATCTGGTCGGCTCGCGCGCCTATTCCACCAACGCGCTCGAATCAGGCTGGATTCCGTCGCCGCTGCCGGCCGTCTACACCGACGAGCGCATGCGGTCCTATCGCGAGTGGCTGCCGGTCAAGAGCTACGAGTCCAGCGGCCCGATCGGCGGCAGCTTCGTCTCCGACGACATCGAGGACTATTACGTCACGCCGCACGACATCGGCTACGGCCCGTTCGTGAAGTTCGACCACGACTTCATCGGCCGCGAGGCGCTGGAGAAGATCGCGGACCAGCCGCACCGCCGCAAGGTGACGCTGGTCTGGAACGCCGACGACGTGGCGCGCATCCAGCGCTCGATGCTCGATCCGGAGGGCGAGAACTACAAGTATCTCGAAATGCCGCTCTCCAACTACGCCGCGTCCAACTACGACCGTGTCGAGCGGAACGGCAAGCTTGTCGGCCTCTCGATGTTCACCGGCTACACCTACAACGAGCGGACCTTCATCTCGCTTGCCACGGTCGATCCGGACGTCGAGCTCGGCGAAGAGCTCGTGCTGATCTGGGGCGAGGAGAACGGCGGCACCCGCAAGCGCACCGTCGAGCCGCACAAGCAGACCGAGGTGCGCGTGCGCGTCG
>JAFKJY010000158.1 GCA_017305835.1 Hyphomicrobiales bacterium | reverse complement strand
CAAAACTAAAGCCGGGGAGCCTAAACAACGCGCCCGACCGGGCTGCGCAACCCCGACCAGCTCCACCCGGTCGGGCGCTTACCGTCGTGCCCCAAAAGGGGTCCCGTTTGCACGCCGATCCAGGGTCCCCATTCCGAGCCGATTGACACGTGTCATGAGACAACGTCCGCCCACGGAGTATGAGAAGGCCATCTACATCGCTCAAATAACCGAAGAGCTTTTTCGGATGGCGGACACACAGAACCTGCAGCTCATCCGCCATCTGATGGAAATGGCCAACGTCGAAGCCAATGAGGTAGCGACCAGATTGGCTCAGCGACGCAACAGGACAGGCTGACGGGCTGAACATCACCGGCCCCGCCCGACGACAAGTCGGTGGGGCCGGTCGCCGGACAATCGGTGTCTTGGTGACCGAGGCCGGTCCTCGAACTATCTGGCGCGAGGAAGGAGCGATGCAGCGGGTGAGCAAGGCCACACCGTCGAGCGAGCGCGATCGACAATTGGGACAGCTTGTACGAGAGCGGCGCAAAGAGCGGGGATTGACCCAAGCGGCACTCGCCGAGCATCTCGGCGTGTCGTTTCAGCAAATCCAGAAATACGAACGCGGCGTCAACGCGCTGAGGGTAACGCACATCGACAGATTGTGCCGGATCCTCGGCGTCGAACCGCTCTACTTCTTTCCGGAATATACAGCCGGTCTACCAAGGCCAGCGGCTAGCTATCCTGAGGTGTGTCGTGCCCCTTCCTGACGACGGAGATGAGACCGATCAGCGCCGCATCGCTGACCTCGATCTTCTCGGTAGCCAGGAACTGAGCTACGGCCAGGACCAGCGCATTGCCATCCTTGCCATGCAAAGCCCTGTTGACTTCAAGGCCATGGACCAGAGCCGGCGTTGGTTCGATCGGTCTGAACCCGTCCGGAATTTCGATCGTCACGACGCGCGGCATGGTTGCGCTCCCCCTCGACACCTCCCCGCGCCGACGCAGTGCCAATAGCGAAAAACTGTCGTGAGGGAAAGTACCGCTCGTCAGGGTTGTGAACAATGCGACACAGCGTCAATGCAGATCGCCTGCCGACCTCGCCCGTTTCGTGTACACCTCCCAGAATTCGAGACGAGCCATGTCCAGCAGATAGCGCAGCATGCCCATGTCCCTGCCGTCCGCCATCTGCCGGGCAAGCGTGATCGCGCCCCCGAGTTCATAGGCGAGATCTTCGACGGCCGCGGCAGGTCCGATGTCGACGAAATGGCCCGGATAGAGGTCGGGATTGCCATCGTGATCCCGGAAGCAGAAGCCGGCGGCCATGATGGTGCGCGCCTCTCCGTCGAGGGTGATGACGCGATACGTCTCCCGATATGGCGTTCCTTCGTGCACAGTCTTGGCGATGGCGAACTCTACCCGCTCCTGATCGTCGGGATGGATCGCGCGGAGGAATCTCTGGATCGGCTGGCCCTTGCGGCCTTCCTGAGGCGTCATCCCGAAATAGGTCGCTGTGACCGGATCGGCGAAGCAGAGGTCAGACTTCACCTGCCATCCCCAGGTGCCGACAACCGGCGCAGACAAGACGTCGACGAACCGTCCCATTTGCATCCTCCCCGCTGCAAACTAAGTGGTCTCGGAAAGGCTGACATTTACAAATGAGCTCGGCAAGGCATGCACAGCAGGTTGTCCAAAGGCTACTGCAGCTTCGGTAGCGGTATCACATTTGGTCGTTCTACAATCGACCGAGTGTTCGCTTAAGAGTTCCGATTGTCCGCATTCATGCCCTAAGATAGTTCTGTTCCTACAATGGAGACATCACTGTGCCAGACCGTCGCCAGATCGCCGAAATAACTGCCGATATCGTGTCCGCCTATGTAGGCAACAACGCGGTGAAGGCGCCGGACCTCCCCGGCCTGATTGCGAACGTCAGCGGATCGTTGTCCGCCCTTGGCCGGCCCACGACGGTGGAAGAACCGGCTCCGACGCCAGCGGTGAACCCGAAGCGCTCGGTGTTCCCGGACTACATCGTCTGCCTGGAGGACGGGCAGAAGTTCAAGTCGCTGAAGCGTCACCTTGGCGTTCACTACGGCATGACGCCGGACGAGTACCGCCAGAAATGGGGGCTGCCCGCCAACTATCCGATGATCGCGCCGAACTACGCCGCGACGCGCTCGCAACTCGCCAAAAAGATGGGTCTTGGTCGCAAGCTCGCTGCAAAGCACGGTCGCGCCCGCAAAGGGAAGTGATCGCCTGCAACGTCGATCCTCTCGCTACCATGGCCGGGTCGGCGCGGCGCAGGACTGGCCCGAATTCATAAAGCAGCCCGCGACGCAGGCGCGGACCGCCGTTTCCAGATCGGCATCATCAAGGATGATGAACGCCGACTTGCCGCCGAGTTCTTGGTGCACCCGCTTGATCGTGCCGGCGGCGGCCCTAGCGACGGCGACGCCCGCAGCATGCGAGCCCGTGAAGGAAACCATATCGACATCCGGATGGGCGGCGAGAGCCTCACCGCCTCGGCGTCACCGTTGACGAGGTTGAAGACGCCTACCGGAAGACCGGCCTCGCGTATCGCCTCGGCCAGTCGCAGCGAGCTGAGCGGCGAGAATTCGCTCGGCTTGACGACCACGGTGCAGCCGGCTGCGAGCGCAGGAGCGACCTTCACCAGCAATTGGTTCATGGGCCAGTTCCACGGCGTGATCAGTGCGCAGACGCCGATCGGCAGCTTGGTCAGCAACACGCCGTCATCCCTTTCCTCGAACCGAAAATCCTCGAGGATTGCGGCTGCGGTCCGCAGATGGGCGCGGCCGGAGCCGAATTGGGCCGTGCGCGAGAAGGCCAGAGGCGAGCCCATCTCCGCCGTCATCGCGGTGGCCAGGTCTTCGGCCGCCGCATCATAACGGTCGATCACCCGATCAAGCAGTTCGATACGCTCGCGCGGCGACGTTCCCGACCATGTCTCGAAGGCGCGACGCGCCGCCGCGACGGCGGCATCGACATCCGTCGCGGAAGCCATCGCCACCTCGGCGATTGCCTGTTCGGTTGCCGGGTCGACCACGATCCGCCTGCGCGACCCGTGCGCGCCGACCGGCTGCGCCGCGCCGGCGTCGAGCCGCTGCACGATCTGCCGGGCGTCGGCGAGAACCTCCAAGATCACCTTGTCGCCACCGTGAAACAGGGCACCCGAGGCGCCCGCATGCTGAGCGCGGAGGTGGCGTGGTGGCGCGCCGCAATGTCGCTGGGTCGCTACGCATTGCTGCGCAGCGGACCCGCGGCCCACCACGGCATCCAGGTGCTCGGCTTCGCCGATTCACGGCCGGGCCTGGCCGCTCCCGACATCCAATACCATCTGCTGCTGCTGATGTACGACAATCACGGCCGCAGCATCGACGGCGCCGACGGCTTCATGCCTTATTTCAACCTGTCGCGGCCGCAAAGCCGCGGCCGCGTCTTCATACGCTCGGCCGATCCAACTGCCGCTCCCGCCATCCAACCGAACTATCTGCAGGAAGGCGAGGACGTCCGTGTCATCCACGAGGGCCTGAAGATCGCGCGAGACATCATCGCCCGGCGGGCGCTTGACACCTATCGTTCCCACGAATTCGCGCCCGGCGCGGACATCGCCAGCGACGCCGAAATCGACGGTTATATCCGGCGCACTGCCGAGTCGGTCTATCACCCGGTTGGCACCTGCAAAATGGGCTCCGATCTCCTCAGTGTCGTCGACGACCGCCTGCGGGTCCGAGGCATCGATCGCCTGCGCGTCATCGATGCCTCAATCATGCCCACCATCAGCAGCGGCAACACCAACGCCCCCACCATCATGATCGCCGAACGCGGGGCATCATTCGTGATGGAACAGCATGATACCGTCGAAGCGGCGGGCACAAGATTCGTGGCTCGTGCTTGATACCGCGCTGACCAAGGCGGCGGATCCTCGCATCACTCATCGACTAGGCGCGGCGCCGTATTGCCGTGCCGGAATGACTACAGCGGGCCCTCACCACTGTCTGCTTTCAGGAACCTTGAGAGCCATCGCTGAACGACCGGGTAGGCGGCGCATCTCGGCCATACGTGCTTGCTTTACCGCCTCCCGAAGCAGATGTCGCTTGAAGGTCGGTAGGAGGTGATGTTTGGTACTCGATCGGACATTGTCTTCAATGAGGCCATGCGAGACACAGCATTATGAGTCCACTTACATGGAACCTTTACGACAGGCTCGCCAACTTCATAGATTTGGCTGCGCGCACCATCACAAGCGTGCAGAACCGTCGCTTCATTTGTTGAAAACAGCGCCAGGAAGCCACAGCGCGATCTGTGGGAAGAAGATCAGCAGGGCGAGCATCACCAGCATCGCGCCCAGATAGGGGATGGTGCCGCGAATGACCTCGTTTATGGGCGCCTTGGACACCTCCGACACCACGAACAGGTTGAGGGCGACCGGCGGCGACAGGAGGCCGATCTCGATGGTGATGACGACGATGATCGCATAGTGGATGCGGTCGATGCCCAGCGCGTCGAGGATCGGCAGAGTGACGGGCACCGTCATCAGGATCGTCGCATAGGCTTCGAGCACGGTGCCAAGCGCGATCAGCACCAGGGTCATCAGGACCAGGAACTGCCACGGCGCGAGGTTCATGCCGATCACCCAGCGCACGACGTCCGCCGGCAGGCCGGACCGGCTGATCCAGTAAGACAGCAGGGACGCTCCGGAGACGATGATGAGGACGGCCGCCGTCTGCGACATGCCGCTCAAAAGCAGCGGCGCGACGTCGCGGGCGGTGATGGCGCGGTAGACCAGAAGGCTGATGGCCAGCGACAGGACCGCCGCGAGCGCGGAGGATTCCGTCACGGTGACGAAGCCGCCATAGATACCGCCGAGCACGACGATCGGGATCGTCAGGGCCGGCAGGGCGGAAAGATTGGCTCGGCCGAAAGCGGGCCAGCCCGCGAACGGCTCGGCCTTCATGCCGAGCCGGCTCGACGCCACCGCGGCGACCACCATGAACATGGCGAGCAGCATCAGGCCCGGCACGACGCCCGCCAGGAAGAGACGCGGGATCGAGGTCTCCGAGATCAGCCCGTAGATGACGAGCGGCAGGCTGGGCGGCAGCAGGATGCCCAGAGTGCCGGCCGCCGCCGTCAGCCCGACCGCGAACTGGCGGGGATAGCCGCGCTCGACGAGGGCGGGGATCGCGACCGAGCCCATCGCCATCGCGGTGGCCACCGACGAGCCGTTGATGGCGGCGAAGATGCCGGTGGCGGCGAGCGCGGCGAGCGGCAGGCCGGCGGGCAGCCGCCCGAGCCATGCGGCCGACACGTCGATCAGCGCCTTGGCGATGCCGCCGCCGCGGATGAAGGCGGCTGCGAGCACGAAGAACGGCACCGCCATCAGCGATTCGGAATTCATCTGGTCGAGGATCGCCTGGCCGATGCCGGCCACCGACGCCCCCTCGACGAGCAGCAAGGCGGCGGCGATGCCGATCAGCGCCAGGTAGATGGGCACGCCCGCCGTCAGCAGCGCCATCAGCGCGACGAAGCCCAGTGTCGCCGTCTGGATCATTTGGACATCCTGTCTGCGGGCGTGGCGATGTCGACGCCGTCGAGCTGCGACTGCCAATTGGAATGGGAGGAGCCGGCCTCGGCGACGGGCCGCGCCATAGCCAGCGACCACGTCACGCCGAGCAGGCGCAGCGTCATCAGCAGGCCGCCGACGGGCAGGCACAGATAGTAGATCCACATCGGAACGCGCAGCGAGCTCGAGCTCGTCTCGCCCCAGCGCAGCGCGTCGAGTACGACCAGCACGCCCGACCAGGTGAGCAGAACCGTGATGACGATGCCGAACAGCGCCGAGACGACGAGGAGCCACCGCTTCAGCCGCGGGCCGGCGGTCTCGACCAGCACGTCGACGCGGATATGGCCGTCATGCGCGATTAACCGCGCCGCGCACAGGAAGACGATCCAGCCCATCATGTAGATGACGACCTCGAACGTCCAGTCGAGCGAGCCGCGAGGAAACAGATAACGCGAGACCATCGAATAACAGGCGAGCAGCAGCGTCCCGCCCGTCAGCGTCACGATCACCCATTCCTCGATCCGGTTGAGCAGATTGAGCACGCGCGACATATCGTGACCTTTCCGGGCGGGACGCAGCAGCCTTGAGTGGCCTTATCGCGGCGCGTCCGCAACCGCCTTCTGGGCGATGGCGAGCACTTCGGGCGCAATCTTGAGCTGCGCGGCGATGCCCGGAATGGCGGCGGCGAGCTTGGCGTTGACCCCGGTCAGTTCCTCGGCCGAGGGCGTGAAGGTCGCGATGCCGTTCTTCTCGTTCGTCTGCTGCGCCGCAGCCTGGCGGCGGCCCGCCTCGGCCCGCTGCCCGTCGACGAGCGCATCCCACGCATCGGAAAAAGCCTTGCGGTTCTTCTCGCCGATCTTGTCCCAGAAGGCCGGGCTGACCAGCGGAACGAAATAGAGCACCGCCGACTGGTCCATCAGCGCCGTCTTGAGGCCGGATTCATGGAGGCGGAAGGAGGCCACCGTTTCGTTGGTCGTCATCAGGCCGTCAATCGTGCCCTGCGAGATGGCGAGCGGCACATCCGGGAACGGGATCGACAGGCCCTCGGCGCCGAGCACGCGGTAGCGCTCGATATAAGCGGCGCTGCCGGGTACGCGGATGCGCGCGCCGACATAGTCGGCGAAGCTCTTGATCTCCTTGCCGGCCCCGAAGGTGGAGCAGAAGCCGAGCAGGTACCAACGGCCCGGCACCACGACGCCGAGCTTTTCGGCGAACCCCTTGGTCAGCTCCTTGCCCAGATCGCCGTCGATGACGCCGTTGATGGCGTCCGGCGACATGCCGGCGAAGAGCGGCAGGTCGACCACGGCAAGGTCGCTGTAATAGGACGAAAGCCAGGAGGTGGCGGTCAAAGACATCTCGATGTCGCCGCGGGCGACCGCGCGCGCCTCGTCGCGCGCCGCATAGAGCGCGCCGCTCTCGGCGATGTCGCCGACCAGCTCGCCGCCGGTCGCCTCCTTGAGATTGTCGAGGAACGTGCGCAGCGTGATGTTGTTGATGTGGGTCGGGCCGCTGTCGATGGAAATCTTGAAGCGGGTTTCGGCGTCCGCCGGCGCGGTAGCAACCGCCAGCGCGCCGGCCAGCGCCATGATCGAAAGACCGGTCCGCAGCGCGGATTTCAGGATGTTGGACATGACGAGTTCTCCCCTGGATTCGTCGGCGCTGTCGGCGCCCGTGGCATGGCGGTCTCCCGCCCGCCTCGCCGACTGCACTAGCAAAGGGACGAGGGAATAGCAATATGATCCGAATGTAATATCGCATGATTGGACAAAAATGACGCGACACCGTCCCTGCATTTGGCGAATGAACCGGATATATGGCACATAGAGCGACGCAACGAACGAAAAGGATGGCCGTGAGCGATTCGGGCGGCGAGCCGGCAGGCAGGCAGAAATACCGGCGCGTCTACGATATCCTGCGCGAGCGGCTGGAGCGGGGCGACTATCCGGTCGGCTCGGCGCTGCCGACCGAAGACGAGCTTTGCCTGGAACATGGCGCGAGCCGGTACACGCTGCGGGAGGCGGTGCGCCTGCTGGAGCGGCAGGGCTTCGTGCAGAAGCGCCGGCGCGCGGGCACGCGGGTGCTCGCCCACGAGCCCAACAACATCTTCCGCCACGCGTCCGGCACCCGCAGCGAACTCCTCGACTTCGTCAACGGCACGACCATCGACTTCGCCCCGGCGCGGCTGATCCAGACGGATGGGCGGCTGGCGCGGCTTTTGGGCTGCGACGAGATGCGAAGCTGGCACCTGCTCGAGGGCATACGCATCGACGCGGCCGACCGGCGCCCGATCGGCGTCGTGCAGGTCTATGTCGACGCCGACCGGGCGGCCCTGCAGGGCGAGGTCGACGTGGGACACCAGGCAG
>JAFKJY010000157.1 GCA_017305835.1 Hyphomicrobiales bacterium | reverse complement strand
GCGCGGCCCGGGGCCGCGCCCACCAGCATCAGCTCCGCCTGCGGGTTGCCGTCGGCGAAGACGAGGTTCTTGGCCGTGAACTTCAGGTTGCAGCCGTCGAAGGCGGCCATGATCTCGCGCAGCTCGTCGAGCGTCTTCGCCTCGCGGGCCAGCGCGCGGGCGCGCTGCGCCTGCTCCTCGTCGGGCACGGCGGCCTTCTGCTGCGGCGGCTGCGGGGGAGCGGCCGGCCGGGCGGGCGCTGCCTCGCGCGGCGATTGCGGCGGCGGTGTCGGGGCGTGCGCAGGCGGGGCGGTTCGCGCCACAACCGCGCGCGCGGCCTTGCCCTCGGCAAAGCGGTCGACCGGGCTTTCCTCCAGCGCCTCGTCATAGCCGGCCTCGGCGTAGAAGCGCAGCAGCTCGCGCGGATCGAAGGGGGAGGGGTCGGTCATGCGCGCACAATCGTTTTTCGCGGGCCCGAATTCAAGGACGGGATTCGGTTCTTATTGACGTTTACGTCCACGTCAAATATCCCCGCTGAGGCAAATGTCGAATTCGCCGCAGGCGAATGTTCAACCCCGATCACATATGGTCTATAGCCCCCGACGAAACACCAGCGAGGCCAGCCGCGCCGGCGGCGAGCGGAGGAACGGATGAGCGAAGTCGAACGCGAAAGCATGGAATTCGACGTGGTGATCGTGGGCGCCGGCCCTGCCGGTCTCTCCGCCGCGATCCGGCTCAAGCAGCTCAATCCCGATCTTTCCGTGGTGGTGCTGGAGAAGGGCGGCGAGGTCGGCGCGCACATCCTGTCGGGCGCCGTGGTCGACCCCGTCGGCATCGACCGGCTGCTGCCGGGCTGGCGCGAGGAGGGCGACCACCCCTTCAGGACGCCCGTCACCGACGACCATTTCCTCGTGCTCGGCCCCGCCGGCTCGATCCGCGTGCCCAATTTCCTGATGCCGCCGCTGATGAGCAATCACGGCAACTACATCGTCTCGCTCGGCAATGTCTGCAAATGGCTGGCCGGCAAGGCCGAAGCGCTCGGCGTCGAGATCTATCCGGGCTTCGCCGCCGTCGACGTGCTGCATGACGAGGCGGGCGCCGTCACCGGCGTCGTCACCGGCGACATGGGCGTCGAGCGCGACACCAGCCATGGCCCCAACTACCAGCCCGGCATGGCGCTGCTCGGCAAGTACGTGCTGGTGGGCGAGGGCGTGCGCGGCTCGCTCGCCAAGCAGCTCATCGCGAAATTCGACCTCGGCGCCGGCCGCGACCCGCAGAAGTTCGGCATCGGCCTCAAGGAGCTCTGGCAGGTCAAGCCGGAGAACCACCGCCCCGGCCTCGTCCAGCACTCCTTCGGCTGGCCGCTCAACGCCGGCACCGGCGGCGGCTCCTTCCTCTACCACCTCGAGGACAACCTCGTGGCCGTCGGCTTCGTGGTCCACCTGAACTACAAGAACCCCTATCTGTCGCCCTTCGAGGAGTTCCAGCGCTTCAAGACGCATCCGGCGATCCGCGGCACGTTTGAGGGGGGAAAAAGGCTCTCCTACGGTGCCCGCGCCATCACCGAGGGCGGCTGGCAGTCGGTGCCGAAGCTGACCTTCCCGGGCGGCGCGCTGATCGGCTGCTCGGCCGGCTTCGTCAACGTGCCGCGCATCAAGGGCTCGCACAACGCGGTGCTGTCCGGTATGCAGGCGGCCGAGCACGTCGCCGCGGCGATCGCGGAAGGCCGCTCCCACGACGAGATTTCCGGCTATGAGGAGAACTGGCGCGGAACCGCTATCGGCAAGGACCTGAAGCGGGTGCGCAACGTCAAGCCGCTGTGGTCGCGCTTCGGCACCTTCCTCGGCGTCGGGCTGGGCGCCGTCGACATGTGGGCGAACACGCTGTTCGGCGTCTCCCTGTTCGGCACGCTCGCCCACGGCAAGACCGACGCCGCCTCGCTGGAGCCGGCTGCCAAGCACAAGAAGATCGCCTATCCCAAGGCCGACGGCGTGCTGACCTTCGACCGGCTCTCCTCGGTGTTCCTGTCCAACACCAACCACGACGAGAACGAGCCGGTGCACCTGATCGTCAAGGACATGGAGCTGCAGAAGCGTTCCGAGCACGACGTCTATGCCGGCCCGTCCTCGCGCTACTGCCCGGCCGGCGTCTACGAATGGGTCGACGCCGACGGCAACCCGGCCGCCGACCGCATGGGCATCGACGTCCGCTTCGTCATCAACGCGCAGAACTGCGTGCACTGCAAGACGTGCGACATCAAGGACCCGAACCAGAACATCAACTGGGTGCCGCCGCAGGGCGGTGAGGGGCCGGTCTATATCAACATGTGAGGCAGTCGGCAGTCGGCAATCGGCAATCGGTTAAAACGGCTGGCGCTTCCCGCGTCGGCCGTTTCCCTTTCCTACTGCCTACTGCCTACTGCCTACTGCCTACTGCCTACTGCCGCCGTCCGCACGGCTGGCGGCGGCTCCGCGATCGCGAACTCGAACAGCACCGGCAGGTGGTCGGAGCCCGACGCGTCGAGCCGCACCGTGCGGCCCGCCACGATGTCGCCCTTCGCCAGCACATGGTCGATGGGAAGCCCCACCAGCGGCCGCAGCCAGTCCGGCAGGCGGCGGTCGAGATAGCTCGGCCCGACCCACGGCGCGAGCCGCAGGCCGCCGGCCGCCGCCAGCGTGCGCACGGTGCCGCTCCACGGCGTCGCGTTGAAGTCGCCGGCCAGCACCGCGCGCGGGCCGAGCTCGGCGAGCAGCGGCGCCAGCCGGGCCACCTGTCGGTCCTGCCCGAACGGCCACGGCCAGACGAGATGCATCGCCGCGACCTCGGCCGGCCGGCCGTCGAAATCCACCGTCGCGACCGCCAGCGAGCCGCCGCGCGTGCAGCGCGGCGACGGCCCTGCGAAGGGCAGCCGCGACAGGATCGCCACCCCGCCTATGTAGGACTGGGGCGGGCAGACGACGCGGTGCGGATAGGCGGCCTCCGTCGCCGGAAGCTGCGCGATCCACGCCTCCGAAACCTCTTCCAGTGTCACGATGTCGGGCTTCTCCCGCGCGATCAGGTCGAGCACCAGCTCCGGGCTCGGATTGTCGAAGCGCAGGTTCATCTGCATCAGCCGGTAGGTCGGCTTCGGCAATTCGGCCGTGCCGGGGTTGCGCAGCGCCGGCCACAGCGTCACCAATGCGGCGGCGAGCGCCAGCGCGACCATGGCTGCACCGTTCCTGCGCCAGCCGGGCGCGGCGAGCAGCAGCAGGCCGGCCGCCGCGATCGCGACCGCGAGATGCAACCGGAAATGCGACAGCGAATCGAACAGCGGATGCAGCCGGCCGAGAAAACCCAGCACCAGCGGCACCGTCAGCGCCGCGCCGCCGAGGCCGAGCAGGATCGTAGCCGCCTTGAGCAATCCCCGCATTCCGCGTTCCGGCCGGGTCTTACTGGAAGGCGGTTTCGGAGAAGCTTCTGAGCTTGCGCGAATGCAGCCGCTCGGGCTGCATCTGCGACAGCTTCTCGACCGCCAGCAGGCCGATCCTCAGATGCTGCGCCACCTGCCGCTTGTAGAACTCGGTGGCCATGCCGGGCAGCTTCAGCTCGCCGTGCAGCGGCTTGTCGGACACGCACAGCAGCGTGCCGTAGGGCACGCGGAAGCGGAAGCCGTTGGCCGCTATTGTTGCCGATTCCATGTCGAGCGCGATGGCGCGGCTCTGCGACAGCCGCTGCACCGGCCCGCGCTGGTCGCGCAGCTCCCAGTTGCGGTTGTCGATGGTGGCGACCGTCCCGGTGCGCATCACCCGCTTCAGGTCGTAGCCGGACAGGCCCGTCACCTCGGCCACCGCTTCCTCCAGCGCCACCTGGATCTCGGCCAGCGCCGGCAGCGGCACCCACACCGGCAGGTCGTCGTCGAGTACGTGGTCCTCGCGCACGTAGGCGTGCGCCAGCACGTAGTCGCCGAGCGTCTGGCTGTTGCGCAGGCCCGCGCAGTGGCCGAGCATCAGCCAGGCATGCGGCCGCAGCACAGCGATGTGGTCGGTGATCGTCTTGGCGTTGGACGGGCCGACGCCGATATTGACCATGGTGATGCCGCCGTGGCCCGGCCGGGTGAGATGGTAGGCCGGCATCTGCGGCAGCCGGATCGGCGCCGCCGCGGCCGGCTTCACCTCGCCGGGCAGGGTGAGCACGTTGCCGGGCTCGATGAAGGCCGTGTAGCCCTCGCCGCCCTTCTCCATCAGCTCGCGCGCCAGCTCGCAGAACTCGTCGATGTAGAACTGGTAGTTGGTGAACAGCACGAAGTTCTGGAAATGCTCCGGGCTGGTCGCCGTGTAGTGCGCCAGCCGGTGCAGCGAGTAGTCGATGCGCTGCGCGGTGAAGGGGGCGAGCGGCATCGGCTCGCCGGGCGCCGGCTCGAACAGGCCGTTGGCGATGCGGTCGTCGGTCGCGCTCAGGTCGGGCACGTCGAACAGGTCGCGCAGCGGCCGCTCGATGCGCGCCGCCGCACCCGCCTCGACATAGGCGCCTTCGAGGAAGGCGAAGTGGAGCGGGATGGGCGTCTCGGATTCGCCGATCGTCACCGGCACGCCGTGGCTGCGCATGATCTGGCGGAGCTGCTCGGTGAGATAGCTCTCGAACAGATCGGGCCGGGTGATGGTGGTCGAATAGTAGCCGGGCGTCGAGACGTGGCCGTAGGCGAGCCGCGTGTCGGCCTGCGTGTAGGAGGAAATCTGCAGCCCGATCTCGGGATAGAAGGCGCGGTAGCGCGTCAGCGCGCCGCCATGCGCCAGCCCGTTGAAGGCATCGCGCAGGAAGGCCGTGTTGCGGTCGTAGAGGGCCTTGAGGGCCGCCACCGCCTCGCCCGCGTCGGTGAAGCTGCGGCGCGGATACGCGTCCGGGTAGGAGATCGATTCGATGGGCCGGGGGTAGATTCGCTTTTCCATGACCCAATATAGAGACTTGCCGTGACGTTTGCGAGACGGTCGCGGCCCGCCGGCGGCGCCTGCGGCTACGAGCGCCGCAGCCCGACGACCAGCACGAGGCCGGCGCCGCTCGACATGGTCGGCGCCTCGCCGATGAAGGTGTCGGTGCCGGCATTGACGTTCTGCACGGCCAGCAGCGGCGCGCAGATCACGCCGACCAGCAGCGCGGCGCGGGTGAAGGTCTTCAGGAGGTGGGGGCGGGCGTTCATCGTCTTGGTCCTCGTCGGTTCGGGCGGCGCAGGGCCGGTCAGTTGCGGATGGGCGCGCACCGCGCGCCCTGGAGGAGCACACACCGGGCCACCGCACTGTGCTCCCATGCCTGCGCAGGGCGGCTCGTCTCGGTGACCAGGCCCGCCAGCTCGATTCCGAAGATCGTCAGGATGAGGCAGACGATGGTGAAGCGGCGAGCCAGCATGTGTTTTCCCCTCAGCGTTGAGGAGAGAATGCCGCGCACGCGCTGAACCGGCCCTGAGAGGGCCGTTCATCTAGGGTTCAAGGTCGTTAATCGGGCGAAAGGTGCCCTCGCGCCGGTGCGGAGCGTCATGCCCATCGCGAGTGCGACGGATCGCGGGGCAGAAATGCCCGCTGCCCGCCGTTGCGGGCTCGATCCCGGAATCCGGCGGGATCAAAACGAGGCGACCGCCGTGCAGGGCGGCGGTCGCCGGTCGGTGGCCTGGACGATCCCCCGTCCCGCGCAGGGTCGTCCGGGCGGGCCTATTGCCGCGTCAGTGTCTCGGCCTTGCAGATGAAGCCGCCGAAAACGCAGCCGGCCAGCGAGAGCGAATTGCCGTCCACAGTCGCCTTGCCCTTGTAGGTCTTGCCTTCGTCGAGCTTCTTGACCTCGCCCTTGTAGTCGTTGCCCTTCCCGGTCATGCAGCCGATGGACTGGCCCTTGTATTCGCCGGTCAGCACGGTGCCGCAGAACTTGCCTCCGCCCGCGCCGGCGTACCGGATCAGCGTGCCGTTCGGCCGCTTCCACGTGGCCTCGATCGGCTCGGCCTGCGCCGCGCTTGCCAGAACGATGCCCGCGCCGAGCGCGAGCGCGAATTTGCCCAACATCTGTGTCCTCCCGGAACGGCCCCGCCACGGCGGCGGGGCAAGCGTTTTACGCGCACGTAAGGGTAAACCAGCCCGGGCCGCGCCGGAAGCCGTGCCGCAGCGGCAGCCCGGGAATATTTTTCGCCGCCTCCGGGGCGGCGGCCGGCATCGCGTCCTCATCGGGGAAGCTGTTTCGTGGTCAACGAAGCGTTGCCGGCGGACGGGGGCATTTTAGCGGAGTTTTGCCGCGGCGCGAGGGAATCCGCGCCTTGCGATGCTTAACGAATTTCCCGGTTTACGGAAAATTTGAGCTTTGTTTTCAGCACATTAAGCAAGCCGTTTAACGGCGGATTCAAGCCGGCTCGGCATTCTCTCACCCATCGGATCGACGAGGCAGGCGACGAAGAAAAGCCGCTCTCGGGAGCAAGACAGGGGACTGAAAAATGGCACGTTACGAGATGATCGAAGCCGGCATCGGCTCCACCGCCCAGGCCGACATTCTGTTCGAGCTGGGCCTGATGTACGCGTCGGGCCGCGACTGCGCGATCGACATGGTCGCCGCCCACAAATGGTTCAACATCGCCGCGATCAAGGGCTCCGAGCGGGCCGCCTCGCTGCGCGCCGAACTGGCCGGCTCGATGTCCAAGGTCGAGATCGCCAGGGCCCTGCGCGAAGCCCGCGAGTGGATGACCACGCACTGAGACGCAGCGCGGCCGGCAGGCCGCGGCGACGGGCGGCACAGCGAAATTCCGGGCGGCGGGGGAGAGGGGCCCGCGCCTGCCCGCAACGGCCGCGCTGGTTCCCGAGGGAGCCGGCGCGGCCTTTCTCTTTCAGGCGGCGTGCAGGGGCCTTATGCGCTTTTCGAGCTCGGCCCATCCCTCGGCGCGGAGCCTGCGCAGGTCGAAGTCGGCCTGCAACGACAGCCACATTTCGGCGGAGGTGCCGAAATATTTTCCCAGCCGCAACGCCGTGTCGGCGGTGATCGCGCGCTCGCCCTTCACGATGGATGCGATGCGGCTGACGGGGACGTCGATGTCCCGCGAGAGCTGGTTCTGCGTCACCCCGAGCGGCCTGAGAAATTCCTCGAGCAGGATCTCCCCCGGCGGGATAGGTTCGAGCTTCTTGTCCATCATCGTTGGCCTCTAATCCTCGAACCTGACCAGCACGGTTCCGTCGCTGACCTGCGCGCCCTCCGGCGCGATCTCGGCGACCGTGCCGTCCTGCGGCGCGGTGATGGTATGCTCCATCTTCATGGCCTCCAGCACGAGCAGCGGCTGGCCCTTGGTCACCTTCGTCCCGGCCGGCGCGCGCACCAGCTTGATCAGCCCCGGCATCGGCGCCCGCAGGCTGTCGCCGCCGGTCGCATCCGCTTCCGCCTCGGCGTCCGGCACGTCGAACGTATGGGCCACGGCGCCTGAAAACACGGTGACGTGGCCCGGCCAGAGCACCGCATCGTCGCCGTCGGCCCTGAGCATGGCCGTCTCGCCGCCCGCCGTCACCGCGAAGCGCCCGCCCGGGCCGGCGACGATTGTTCCCGCCAGCTCCTCTTCGCCCTTGCGCAGGACGACGCGCTTCGCCAGCGGCTGGAAATGCGCGTAGCCCGCGAGCGCGGACCACGGATCGGCCCCGTCCGGCACCTGCGCGCCCGAGACGGCGAGCGCGGCCCGCGCCAGCGCGCGCGGCGAGACCGGCGGGACGGCCGTCAGCGCGTCCTGATGGCGCCCGATCAGGCCGGTGTCGACGTCGCCGGCGGCAAAGTCCGCGTCCGATGCCAGCGCGGCGAGGAAGGCGGCGTTGACGGTCGAGCCGGCGACCCGCGTGCCGGCGAGCGCCGTCGAGAGCGCGGCGAGCGCCGCCGGCCGGTCGGCCGCGTGCACGACGATCTTGGCGATCATCGGATCGTAGAAGGGAGAGATCGCGTCGCCCTGCCGCACGCCGGTCTCGACGCGCAGCGCTGCCCCCTCGCCGGCCGAGGCGG
>JAFKJY010000054.1 GCA_017305835.1 Hyphomicrobiales bacterium | reverse complement strand
TACGGCTCGCCGCAGATCCACGCGCTGGGCGAGATCGCGCTGGACCTCGCTCTGCGCGACATGGGCCTCGACCCCGTCGACGCGCGCGCCCTGAACATCGTCGCGCCCGGCGCGCGCGATCCGTGGCAGAGGCTGGATCTCGGCAACGCGCGCGGGGCCGACTGCCTGAAGCGGGGAGCGGAAGCCTTCGGCTGGGCCGCGCGCCGGGCGGCAGCCACCGGCAAGGGCCGGTTCCGGCGCGGGGTCGGCATGGCCGCCGCCACCCACATCAACGGCTGCTTTCCCGGCGACGACGAGGCCACCACGGCCACGCTGCGCCTGCGAGCGGACGGACGGGCCGAGCTGGTCTGCGCGCTGCACGACCTCGGCTGCGGGTCCGACACCTCGCTGGCGCAGATCGCCGCCGAGGTGCTGGGCCTGCGCGCGGCAGAGATCGCCGTCGTCGCGGCGGACACCGACACCTGCGCCTACGATCTCGGCACCCGCGCCAGCCGCATGACCTACATCGCCGGCGAGGCCGTGCGCCGGGCCGCGCTCGCGCTCGGGGCGGCCCTCGCCGATGCGGCGGCGCTGGCCCTCAACGCCGCCGCGGGCGAGATCGCGCTACGCGGCGGCAGGGCCGAAGCCGCCCACGCGTCGATGACGCTGGCGGAGTTGGCCGCCTGGCTGGCCGCGCGCGGCACCGATCTGCCCGCGGCCACCCGAACCCACCGCGCCAGCGCCAATCCCGGCTCCTACGCGGCGCATTTCGCCGAGGTCGAGGTCGATACGCTGACGGGCCGGGTCGGGGTCGTCGACTACCTCGCCGTCCACGACGTCGGCCGGGCCATCAATCCGATGCTGGTGGAGGGCCAGATCCACGGCGGGATCCAGATCGGCATCGGCTACGCGCTCTACGAGGACGTCGCGATGGAGGCGGGGACGGGACGGATCCTGGCTGACAGCTTCGCCCGCTACACGCTGGCCAACGCGCCGGAGATGCCGCCGCTGCGCGTCCTGCTGGTGGAGGAAGGCGAGCCGACCGGGCCGTTCGGAGCCAAGGCCGTCGGCGAGATCGCGACCATCCCGGTGGCGCCTGCCGTCGTCAACGCCGTCAACCATGCGCTGGACACCCGCCTGACCGACCTGCCGCTGCTGCCGGACCGCATCGTCGCGGCGTTGCAGGCGAACGGCGGGTAGCTCACAGCCCGGCGTGCATGTCGCGGAACAGGCGCGGGGGCACGCCGAAGCGGCGCGCGAAGGCCTCCGCTAGGCGGGCGGACGGGAAGAGGCCGACCTGTGCGGCGACCGTCTTCAGCGGCAGCCCGCGGGTGAGCAGCATGCGCGCGGCGTCGAGCCGGGCGATCTCGACGAAGCGGCCCGGCGTCTGGCCGGTCGCCGCCACGAACCTGCGATGGAAGGTGCGCTCGGTGAGGCCGGAGCGGGCGGCCAGCGACGGCACGTCCAGCGGCGCGTCGAGGTTCGCCTGCATCCACCCGATCAGGTCGGCGAACGGGCTGTCGCCCTTCACCTGCGCCGTCAGCACCGGGCTGAACTGCGACTGGTAGCCGGGCCTCCGCGCATAGAGCACCAGCCGCTTGGCGACCTCGCCGGCGACGCCTGCGTCGAGGTCGCGCGCCACCATCGCCAGCGCCATGTCGATGCCGGTGGTGACGCCGGCCGACGTCCACAGCCGGCCGTCGACGACGTAGAGCGCATCGGGATCGACGGTGACCGCCGGGAAGGTCTTCGCGAGCGGTTCGCAGGAATCCCAGTGGGTCGCGACGCGGCGGCCGTCGAGCAGTCCGAGCGCGGCCAGCAGGAAGCCGCCGGTGCAGACGGAGCCGAACCGCTCGGCCTTCGCAGCCAGTTGCGGCAGGGCCGCCCGCAGCGCCGCATCCGCCACCGCCGGCAATAGGTACTCACGCTCGGCGCCCGCGACCAGCACGGTCCGCGCTTCATCCGGTCGAAGCCCGGCGGCCGGCCGGGTCTCAACCGCGACGCCGCTGCTGCTCTCGACGGCGCCGCCTTCGGCGGATGCGAGCACGATCGCATAGAAGGCAGGCTTCCCCTGCCCTTTCAACGCATGATTGGCGCCGTTGAAGACCGATGCCGGACCCGAGACGTCGAGCAGCTCGAAGCCCGGATAGACGATGAAGGCGATCTGGTGCATTGGCAGAAAATGCCATGATTTTGTCATTTCTGCCAGACGGCTTCCGCCCTAGATTCCGACCGATCGAGGGAAGCGCGCGGAAGGCCTGCCGGCCTGGAGGCGCTTCCGGTTCTTTCCAGCGGGAGATGCAGCCATGTGGAAGACCTTCCTGATCTGGGGCGTCGTCGTCCTCTTCGCGCTGTCCATGCTGGGCTTCGGGGGCTGGCTGCTCAGCCTGCCGGCGGGAAACGCGGCGGCGGAGGCGCCGCCGGTGCCGCGCGCGGAGGCGGATGCCATGCTCGCCGCGCTCAAGCCGAAGCGCGAGCGTCCGGTGGTCGCGATCATCGGCCTCAACGACGCCACCGAGACGACCGACTACCTGATGCCGACCGGCATATTGCGGCGGGCAGACGTGGCCGACGTGACGATGCTGGCGACCGGGCCTGGCCCGGTGCGGCTCTATCCTGCGCTGGCGGTCGAGCCGGACGCGACGATCGCGCAGTTCGATGCCGCGCATCCCGGGGGCGCGGACTACGTCGTCGTGCCGGCCATGAGCCGCGACGACGACCCGGCCGTGCTCGCCTGGATCAGGAGCCAGGCGGAGAAGGGCGCGCGGATCATCGGCATCTGCGCCGGCGCGAAGGTCGTCGCGGCGGCCGGCCTGCTCGACGGCAGGCGCGCGACGACGCACTGGTACTATCTCGGCGAGATGCTGAAGCGCAGCCCGACGATCCGGTATGTCGCGGACCGGCGGATGGTCGCCGACGGTGGCGTGGCGACGACGACCGGCATCAGCGCTTCGATGCCGATGATGCTCACCCTGATCGAGGCGATCGCCGGGCGGGACAAGGCGGAAGCAGTCGCGCACGACCTCGGCCTCATGGGATGGGACGCGCGGCACGCGAGCGCCGCTTTCAGGTTCACACGCCCCTTCGCCACGACCGTGCTCGCAAACGGAATGGCCTTCTGGAACCGGGAGGAGCTCGGCATCCGGCTAGAGCCGGGCATGGACGAGGTGTCGCTCGCGCTGGTGGCCGATGCCTGGTCGCGGACCTACCGGTCGAGCGCCACGACCTATGCCGCTTCGTCGGGCGCGGTGGAAACCATGAACGGCCTCCGCATCCTGCCCGACCGGGCGGCCGCGGACTGGCCGGAGGGCCGGCAGGCACCGGTATTTTCCGACAGCAAGCCGGCCGATGCGCTCGACCGGACGCTCGAAGCGATCACGGCGCGCTACGGAGCGCCCACCACCAGCGTGGTCGCCATGCAGCTCGAATATCCGCGGCGGGCGACGGGCGCCGCCAGGCCGTAATCCGCGATGCCGCCGGACGGCGGCATCGCGGATCAGAGCATGCCGGGACGGAACAGCGATTTGCGGCTGATGATCTTTCCCGAGACCATGAACACGCCGTCGCCGGTGTAGTGCAGCGTTTCGGGATGCTTCGGCGTGCGCGCCGCATGCGCCTTCACGACCTCGAAGATGAAGAAGTTGTAGCGGTCGACGAGCGCGTCGTCGCGGAGGCGGCATTCGAAGCAGGCATGGCACTCCCGGATGAGCGGCGGCTTCACCACGGAGGCCTCACCGGGCGTCAGGCCGAATGCGGAGAACTTGTCGATGTCGGCGCCGGACGTGTTGCCGACGCGCACGACGGTATCCGTCAGCGCCGTCGTCGGAAGGTTGATGACGCATTCGCCCGTCTCGCGGATCATCCGGAAGCTGTGGTTGCCCGACGAGATCATCAGCCCGACCAGCGAAGGCGAGAATTCGAGGATGGTGTGCCACCCCAACGTCATGACGTTGGCCTTGTCCTTCAGCCGCGACGTGACCAGCACGATCGGCCCCGGCTCCAAGTAGCGGCGGACCTGCCCGACGGGAAAGTCGTGTTTCTTCGGATGGCGCATGTTTCGATCCTCCATGCCGCGGGCCGGCCGCACGGGCCGGGTGCATGGAGATACAGCTTAGGCCCGCATCATGCCGCGATGAAGACGCCATGCCGTAGTTTGCGGCCGCCCGTCAGGACACCAGGCCCACGCGAACCCGACGCCTGGGACTGGCTCGTCATCGTCTTCAGGCCGGGCAGGCCTCTTGGCACCCGGCGCGCGTGGCTCACGCCGGCTGCGGAAATGGAGCCGTCGTGCCTTTCCGATCGTGGCGCTCGCCAGATCCTTCAGCCGCGCAGCCATCTGCCTCATGACGAACAGGATCGGCGCGGCACGGCTCAGGATGCCGAGCAGGAACAGCACCGAAAAGATGTCGATATAAGCGAGCACGTCGCCGAGCAGCATCAGTTCGGGCGGCACCGGGACGCTGTGGTAGTAGGCGACGAGAACCACGCCGAGCGGGATGAGGGCGACGATCTTCCTCAATGTCAGCCGCGCGAGGAAAGCCGCCAGCGGCGCGAGAAGGAATTCCCACAGCCAGTCGCCGAGCATGGCGGGCTTGTCGATCGTCCACTTTCTCCAGAGTTCCTTCCACATGGCATGCCTGTATTCCACCGCACGCCCGCGCCTGCAAGGCTATCTCGGCCGGCCGACGAGCTGGACCGGGTTGACGAAGCGCAGCGCGATCATCAGCCACAGCAGGGTCGTCGCCATGTAGATGATCGACATCGCGTCGATCGACTGGTTCGCCCGCACGCCGGGCGCATAGACGGCGTAGTAGAGCGCGACGACCAGCGTCTGGCTGCTCGGGCCGGCAGTGAAGAAGGTCAGCTCGAACATGGCGATGGTGCGTACCAGCACGAGCAGCAGCGCCGCCAGTATGCCCGGCGCCAGCAGCGGCACCAGCACCCGGACGAAGAGCTGGCCGGTGCCGGCGCCGAACAGGCGAGCGGCCTGTTCGATGCGCGGGTCGATCTGCTCGATGAACGGGATCATGACGAGCACCACGAACGGCACCGTCGGCACGAGGTTGGCGAGGATGACGCCCCAGATGTTGCCGGCCAGCCGCGCCTCGTAGAGCACCGTCGCCAGCGGGATGCCGTAGGTGATGGGTGGCACCATCAGCGGCAGGAGCAGCAGCAGCAGGACGAAGCGCTTGCCGGGGAAGTTGCGCCGCGCCAGCGCATAGGCCGCCGGCACGCCGATCAGGCCCGATATCACGACAACGGCGCCGACCACCATCATGGTGACGACCAGCACCTGGTCGAGCTGGAACTCCCGCCACGCCGACACGTACCATTTGGTGGTGAAGGCGGGCGGCAGCCATGTGCCGAACCATTGTGTGGCGAAGCTGTTGACCAGCACGGCCAGGATCATCAGCATGAAATTGGCGACGAACAGCCCCATCACCGTCCAGAGCGCGACGCTCCAGATGAGCTCCGACGGCGTCCTCGTTCCCAGCGCCCTTTCGGCGAACATCGGTCAGCCCTTTCCCGATCCGGTGGAGCCCCGGTAGAACAGCTCGCGGCTGCCGAGCACGATCGCGACGATCGCGAGCTGCACCGCGCCCATGATCATCGCGATGGTCGAGGCCATCGGGGCGTCATACTGCTCGTAGGCCGCCTGATAGGCGGCGATAGAGATGACGCGCGTCGCGCCGGCCGGCTCGCCCAGCAGCACGGCGGCCGGGAACACCGAGAACATCTGCACGAAGGACATGCAGAAGTTGACCGCCAGCGCCGGCAGCAGCAGCGGCAGCAGGATGTGGCGGAAGCGCGCACGAGGGCCGGCGCCGAGCGTGGAAGCGGCCTTCTCCAGCGACGGGTCGAGGCCGCTGAGGAAGGACAACGTGAGCAGGAAGACGAAGGGGAAGCCCGCCACCACCAGCGAGATCAGCACGCCGGCATAGTTGTGGATGAGGCGGACCGGCGCCCCGCTGATGCCCAGCCCGACGATGGCGCCGTTGAACCAGCCCTGCGGGCCGAGATAGTTGAGCATGCCCTCGGCGATCAGCACCGGGCCGAGCGTGATCGGCACGACGAGGATCGCGGTGAGCAGGCGCTGGCGGCGGAATCGGCGCACCAGAAGCGCAATCGGCACGGACATCACGACATTGATGATCGTCGCGGGAAAGGCCAGCCGCAGCGTGGTCCAGATCGTGTCGTAGAGGAACGGGTCGGAGAAGAACTTGCGGTAGTTGTCGAGCATCTCCCCCGAGCGCGGCTGCAGCGACAGGATCAGCCCGTGCAGGAAGGGATAGATGAACAGCAGCAGCATGCAGGCGATCGCCGGCAGGACCAGCAGGGCGACGCCGTCGACCTCGTAGTTGGCGAGCCAGCGGGAGAGCCGCTGCCGCCCCGTCAGCCCGTCGCCGCCGCTCATGGCCGCGCGCCCCCGGCATAGACCAGCACGCGGTCGGGGCTGCACGCCAGCCGCACCGCCTCGCCCGGCGCCAGCCGGCGCGGCGAGGTGAAGTAGAGCGTCGTGCCGTCGGCGGTGGCGCCCGAACAATAGAAGTCGTGGCCGCGATATTCGGAGGTGTCGGTGGTGACGGAAAGCGGCCCTTCCGGCGAGACGGCGAGGTCGTCGGGGCGGATGGCGACGGTCACCATGCCGCCCGCGCCCACCGGCTCGACGACCCGGGCGCCGAGCCGCGCACCGGCGATCGTCACGGTGACCTCGTCGCCAGCCGCCCGCCCCGCATGCGTCGACACGAGGTTGCGGTAGCCCATGAAGTCCGCGACGTCGGAATGGAGCGGGCGGGCGAACAGCTCCTCCGGCGTGCCGACCTGGCGGACGAGGCCGTCGCGCATCACCACGATGCGGTCCGCCAGCGACAGCGCCTCCTCCTGGTCGTGGGTCACGTAGATGGTCGTCGCGCCGATCAGGTTGTGGATGCGGCGGATCTCCGAGCGCATCTCGAGGCGCAGCTTGGCGTCGAGGTTGGACAGCGGCTCGTCCATCAGCACGAGGCGCGGCTCGATGACGATCGCGCGGGCGATGGCGACGCGCTGCTGCTGGCCGCCGGAAAGCTGGCCGGGCAGCTTGTGTGACTGGTCGCGCAGCCGCACGATGTCGAGCGCCTTGTCGACGCGCGTCTCGATCTCGGCCCTGGCGCGCTTCTGCATGGTCAGCCCGAACGCCACGTTCTGGCGCACGCTCATGTGCGGGAACAGCGCATAGTTCTGGAACACCATGCCGAAGCCGCGGTCCTCGGGACGCAGCGTGTCGATGCGCTGGCCGTCGAGCCAGATGCTCCCGCCGGTCAGCGGCAGCAGGCCCGCCAGACAGTTGAGCGCCGTCGACTTGCCGCAGCCCGACGGCCCGAGCAGGGCGATGAACTCGCCGCGCCGGACGGAAAGGTTCACGCCCTTCAGCGCGCTCATGGCGCCAAAGTCGCGCTTGATCTCTTCAAGGCGTAGCTGCTCGAACGTGCGTGCCACGGATCCCCCAAGTCCTCTGATGCGTCAGGCGCGAAGGCAGCATCGTGCCGGGCCCCCGCCGGAAGCGGGAGCCCGGATCGACGTCATTTCTTGACCTTGTTGGAGCCGACCAGTTCGTCCCAGCGCGCGAAGGCGCGGATCAGGCGGTCGGGCGCGAGCGGCAGCTCGCGCGGATTGTTGGCGATGATGTCGGCATATTCCGGCCGGCCGAACTCGGCCAGGATCGCCTGGCTGTCGGCGGGCGCCATCGACAGCGGCACGTCCTTCACCGCCGGGCCGGGATAGAAATAGCCGGAATCGTAGGTCATCGCCTGCGCCTCGGGCGACAGCAGGTAGAGCAGCATGTCGACCATCACGGCCAGCTTCTCCTGCGGGATGCCGCGCGGCACGCAGAGATAGTGCGCGTCCATCACCCAGTGGAAGCCGTTCAGGAAGAACACCGCCGCTTCCTTCGGCACCACGCCGAGCGCGCGCGTGTTGATGTCCCAGCCGGCCTGCGACGGGATCATGTCGCGCGAGCCTTCGCCGAGCTCCTTGAACACGGCGCCGGTGCTGGACGGGTAGTACTCGACGTACTTGCCCAGCTCCTGCAGGTAGGCCCAGGTCTTCTCCCAGCCGTTCTCGGGGTCCTGCGGGTCCTTGTCGCCCAGAAGGTAGGGCAGGCCCATCATGAAGATGCGGCCGGGGCCGGAATTGGCCGGGCGGGCGTAGAGGAAGCGGCCCGGATTGGCGGCCGCCCAGGCGAGCAGCTCCTCGGCGGTCTTGGGCACCTGCTTCACGCGGTCGGGCATGTAGTTGATCACCGGCCCGGCGTCGCAGAAGGTGACGCAGACGCCCTGCCCGTTGGCCTGCTGCTGCATGGCCCAGGCGCCGTCGAGATAGATGTCCTGCAGCTTCGGCAGCGTCGCGGCGAAGTCGTTGGCGATCGGCACCCACATGTCCATGGCCGCGCCGGCGGCGATGGCGTCGATGCCGGTCAGAACGCCGTCGATGTCGAGGCGGTTGGCGTCCTGCTGCGCCTTGATCTTGCCCGGCAGCTCGGGCGACGGCGCCTTCGAGAAATTGATGCGCGAAACGAGCTTCGGATGGGCGTCGCGATAGGCCTCGATGGCCCGCTGCGTGAGCTGAAGGTTGCCGGCGACGTCGACGATGTTGAGCTCGACGGGCGAGGTCGGCAGCGTCAGCCCCTGGGCCATGGCCCTCAGGTCGACGACCAGCGACGCACCCAAGCCGGCCATCAGGGTCCGGCGCGTCAAAGTGAAAGTCATGTGTTCCTCCCCCTACGGGCATGCGCCATCGCAAGCCCGACAGCGGCCACAGCCGCTACGTACCATACTAATGCATCAGTTACATGCCAGCGCAAGAGCTTTTATGAGGACTCACCCTTGAAGTAGTCCGGATTCGCGGCCGCGATCTCGTCGATCGCCGCCAGCGTGCCGGACAGATGGCGCCGCACCACAGCCGCCGCGCCCTCGGGATCGCCGCGCTCGACGGCCGCGACCAGCGATTCGTGGTCGTTGAAGATCGCCTCGACCTTGCCCTCTATCGGCAGGTTCAGCAGGCGCAGCCGGTCTATGTGCCCGCTCTCGCGCCGCACCAGATCCCACAGCGACGCCACATTCGCGGCTTCGTAGAAGACGCGGTGGAACATGCGGTCCGCCTGGATGAAATTGGGGTATTCGGCCGGGTCACGGTAGCGGCGCTGCTCTTCGATCGCCGCCGCAAGCTGCTGTATAATATAGGCATTCGGCGACGATGCGACCACCCGCGCGGCCTCGATCTCGATCGAGCGGCGCAGGAAGTGGGCCTGCCTGGCGGCGGCGACGTCGATGCGCGAGACGAGCGTCGAGCTCTGCGGGTAGATCTCCACCAGCCCCTCGCGCTCCAGTTGCTGGAGGGCGTCGCGCACCGGCGTCTGGCTGACGCCGAACTCGTCCTGCAGGGCGAGGCGCGACAGCACCGAACTGGGCCTCAGCTCAAGGGTGAGGATGCGCCGACGCAGGATGTCGGCGATCTGGGGGGCGGCCTGGCGGTCGCGTTCGAGCGGCGTGCGATGCGGTGCGGTCATGGAGCGCATGACACCACAAAATTCATCTTGCCACAATAATGCATTAGTGTACTAGAACAGGCCTGTCGGAGGTTGGTGATGGCGAAGACGGCAGGTCGGTTGCGCAGCGCGCGCTGGTTCGTCCCGGACGATCTGCGCTCGTCGGGGCATCGCTCCCGCATGATGCAGATGGGGTATGCCCCCGAGGACTGGGCTGGCCGGCCGGTGATCGCCATCCTCAACACCTGGTCCGACGCCAATCCCTGCCATGCCCATTTCCGGCATCGGGTCGAGGACGTGAAGCGCGGCGTCTTCCAGGCCGGCGGCTTTCCGATGGAATTGCCGGCGATGTCGCTGTCGGAGAGCCAGGTGAAGCCGACCACCATGCTCTACCGCAACCTGCTCGCCATCGAGGCGGAGGAACTGCTGCGCTCCCACCCCGTGGACGGGGCGGTGCTGATGGGCGGCTGCGACAAGACCACGCCCGGCCTCGTGATGGGCGCGCTCAGCGCCGGCCTGCCGATGATCTTCCTGCCCGCCGGCCCGATGCTGCGCGGCAATTACCGCGGCGAGGCGCTGGGCAGCGGCTCGGACGCCTGGAAATACTGGGACGAGCGGCGCGCCGGCAAGCTGAGCGAGGGGGCATGGGGCGGCGTCGAGCGCGGCATCGCGCGCTCCTACGGCCATTGCATGACGATGGGCACGGCCTCGACCATGACGGCGATCGCCGAGGCGCTGGGCCTGACGCTGCCCGGCGCGAGCTCCATCCCCGCCGCCGATTCCGAGCATATCAGGATGTCGGCCGCGGTCGGCCGCCGCATCGTCGACATGGTGTGGGAGGAGCTGACGCCGGACCGCATCGTCACCGCCGCGGCGGTCCGCAACGCCGCGATCGTGGCGATGGCGACGGGATGCTCGACCAATGCGGTGGTGCACCTGCTCGCCATCGCGCGGCGCGCCGGCGTGGCCTTCACGCTCGACGACCTCGACGCGATCGGCCGGGTCACGCCGGTACTGGCCAATATCCGGCCGAGCGGCAAGACCTACCTGATGGAGGATTTCTACTATGCCGGCGGCCTGCGCGCGCTGATGGCGCAGCTCGGCGACAGGCTCGACCAAACGGCGATCACGGTCAGCGGCCTGCCCTTCGGCGACACACTCGCGGGGGCCGAGACCATAAATGCCGACGTGATCCGGCCACTCGACAATCCCGTCTACCACGAGGGCGCGCTCGCCGTGCTGCGCGGCAACATCGCCCCGGACGGTTGCGTCATCAAGCCGGCCGCCTGCGCGCCGCATCTTCTTGTGCACGAGGGCCGCGCCGTCGTCTTCGACAGCTATCCCGAACTCAAGGCCGGAACGGAAGACCTCGATTTCGACTGGTCGCCGGACGACGTACTCGTGCTGCGCAATGCCGGCCCGCAGGGCGGGCCGGGCATGCCCGAATGGGGCATGCTGCCGATCCCTGCGAAGCTGGTGAAGCAGGGCGTGCGCGACATGGTGCGCATCTCCGACGCGCGCATGAGCGGCACCAGCTACGGCGCCTGCATCCTGCATGTCGCGCCCGAGGCGCATATCGGCGGGCCGCTGGCCGCCGTGCGCACCGGCGACCGCATCCGGATCGACGTGCCCGGCCGCTCGATCCGGCTTATGGTGACCGACGCCGAGCTTGAGGAGCGCCTGCGCTCGCTGCCGCCGCGAAAACCCTATTACGGGCGCGGCTATGGCTGGCTCTTCGCCCGCCATATCATGCAGGCCGACCAGGGCTGCGACTTCGATTTCCTGGAGACCGGGTTCGGCCCCGCAGTCGCCGAACCCGACATATTCTGAAAGGACGAAGATCTTGGACGCGACGACCCGCGACAGGCTGGCGAAGGTCTCCACGGCGACGCTGACCACGGCGCTGTTCAAGCGCGGGCTGCGCAACCAGTTCCTGCAGGACGTGTCGCCGGTTGCGCGCAAGGGCCGCAACATGGTCGGCCCGGCCTTCACACTGCGCTACATCCCGGCGCGGGAGGATCTGAACGGGCTCGACGTCTTCCAGAACCCCACGCACCCGCAGCGCGTCGCCATCGAGACCTGCCCGGCCGGCCACGTGCTCGTCATCGACAGCCGCAAGGATGCGCGCGCGGCTTCCGCCGGCGGCATCCTCGTCACCCGGCTGATGGTACGCGGCGCGGCCGGCATCGTCACCGACGGCGGGTTTCGCGATTCCCCCGATATCGCCGCCCTGCCCTTCCCCGCCTACCACAACCGCCCGACGGCGCCGACCAACCTGATCCATCACCAGGCGATCGCGATCGACGAGCCGATCGGCTGCGGCGACGTCGCCGTATTTCCGGGCGACGTCGTGGTGGGCGACGACGAGGGCGTGGTCATCATCCCCGCCGCCATCGCCGCCGAGATCGCGGCGGAGGCGACCGAGATGACCGCGTTCGAGGATTTCGTCACCGAGGAGGTGGCCGGCGGGCGCAGCATCGTCGGCCTCTATCCGCCGACCGACCCCGCCACCGGCCCGCGCTTCAAGGCGTGGCGGGAAAGGCACGGCCGCTAGCCGTGCAGCGCGAGACCGTGACCGCCCGGCCGCTCGGCCCCGCCGTGGCGGAGCTCGGCGAAAGCCCGTTCTGGTCCGCCGCGGAGAACTGCGTCTGGTGGGTCGACGTGACCGGCCGGCAGGTGCTGCGCACCGACGCCGACACCGGCGAGACCGCACGCTGGCCGACGCCCGGGGAGATCGGCTTCATCGCCCGCGTCGACGGCCGGCTCGTCGCGGGGATGGAACGGGGTCTCTACGGGTTCGATCCGGCCTCCGGCGGTTTCGACCTCGTCTCCGGCACCGAACTCGCCGCCGGCATGCGCTTCAACGACGCGACGGTCGACGCCACGGGCCGGCTGTGGGCGAGCACGATGCGCATCGCCAACGACCGGGCAGAGGGTGCGATCCACGTCTTAACCGCCGACTGGCGGATGCATGAGCTGGCCGGGGGCTTCCGCACTCCCAACGGGCTCGCCTTCGACGTGGAACGCTCACGCCTCTATTTCTCGGACTCGCATCCGACGGTGCGGCGCGTGTGGCACGCGGACCATGATCCGGGCCGCCGGAAGCTCGGCGAGCCCGTCCCTTTCATGGAATTCGGCGACGGCGACGGCCGCCCTGACGGTGCAGCACTCGACGCCGACGGCAACTACTGGATCGCCTGCCTGGAAGCCGGAACGATCGAAGCCCGCACGCCCGCAGGAGAGTTCCACCGCAGCATCCGCCCCGCCCCGGCCCCCGCTCTCACCAAGCTCGCCTTCGGGCCGGACGGCAGGCTGTTCGTCACGGCGAAGGGCACGCCCGCCTCCCGCTCCAGCCTGCTGGCTTGCCGGCTGGGAGGATGACACCGGCGTGGATCAGATAGCGGAAGACACGGCCGCGAGATCCTCGGGGGCGTCGATCTCCATGTCGAGCGCGATCTCGGCCATGGCCTTGCCGAGCGCGTCGCTCCTCAGCGACGCCGTGCCGCCGCCGTCCAGCGCCTCGTGCATCATGAAGATGACCGAGGCCGGCCCGGGCAGGTCGAAGCGACGCACCTTTCCCTTCACCAGATGCGCGAAATGGTCGGCGATCCTCGCCTCGGTGACCTGCTCCAGGAGCAGCGGATAGAGCGCCTTGTCGCGGGCGATGATCGCCAGGTGGGAGATGTCGGCCTTGTCGCCGCTGCGGGCGACCGCGATGTCCCTCAGCGCGATCTTCCTGCGCGGGCCGGCAAGCGGGACTGGCGCGGGCGCCGGTGCGGCAGCCGGCCGGTAGGGCGCGCCGCGAGCCATGCTGAACGGTACAGGCCGACCGTCGACGCTGACCGCGACCTCTATCCCGTCCTTCGGGGTCAGGAAGGAGAACAGCCGATGCACGGCCTGCGGCTTGGGGCGCCCGGCGAAGCCCGTCGTGCCGGGCGTGCCCGACGTGCCGAACGGGGCGATCTCGCGCGCGAACAGCTCCAGCGCGTCGCGCAGCGGATGGCGGACCGAGATCCGGAGCACGACCTCGCGCGCTGCGGTGTCGCGCGCCGTGGCGCCGTAGCTCGCCTGCTCGCTGCCGAGGATCTCGACATTGGTCTCGCTGTAGTCGCCGAGATTGCCGCGCCGCAGCAGCGCGCGCGTGCGCTCCAGCACCGCCGCGCCGACCAGCGCCGCCTTCTCCGCGGCGTCCCTGCCGACCATGGTGAGCATGGCGGTCGCGCGATAGCCGTCGAGATGGATCGCGCTCACCTTCAGGCTGTCCGTCGGCGGCCTGCCCTTGATGCCGGAGACGAGGACGGTGTCGCCGTCGCGTGCGCTGACGTCGGTCTCCGAGATGTCGCAGGTCACGTCCGGCAGCAGATAATCGCGCGGGTCGCCGACCTCGTAGAGGAGCTGCTCGATCGCGACCAGCGGTGCGACCAGCCCGCCGGTGTCGTGCGGCTTGGTCAGGGCGAAGCGCCCGTCCGGGTAGCACTCGGCGATCGGGTAGCCGATCTCGGCGCGGCCGGGCACTTCGCGCCAGTCGGTGAAGAGACCGCCGGTGGCCTGGGTGCCGCATTCGATCAGATGGCCGGCCATGCTGCCGCCGGCGAGCAGGTCGTAGTCCTCGACGCCCCAGCCGAACTCGTGGATCAGCGGCCCGAGCGCTAGCGCGCTGTCGGCGCAGCGGCCGGTGACGACGATGTCGGCGCCGGCATCGAGCGCGGCGGCGATCGGAAAGGCGCCGAGATAGGCGTTGACGCTGACCACGTCCTTCGGCAGCGGCTCGCCGGTGAACATCTCGACCGTGCCGCTGCGGCGCAGCTCCGGCAGCCGCGGCATCAGGTCGTCGCCCTCGACGAGGCCGATCCGGGGGCTCAGGCCGAGCGAGGCGGCCGCCTCCTGCAGCGCGCGCACGCAGCCGCGCGGGTTGATGCCGCCGGCATTGGTGACGACGCGGATGCCGCGCCCGAGCAGCTCGCCCAGGATCGGCCGCAGGGCGAGGGCGACGAAGTCGGTGGCGAAGCCGCCGTTCGGGTCGCGCTCCTTCTGCTTGGCCATGATGGCGAGCGTCAGCTCGGCGAGATAGTCGGCCACGATGTAGTCGACGTCGCCCCGGTGCAGGAGCTGCTCGAAGGCGAAGGAACTGTCGCCCCAGAACCCGCTGGCACCGCCGATCCTCACGGCACGCTTCATCCGCCCGCTCCCCATACGCGCCAAGAGACGAACCGCCCGCTCACGGGGCGGCCCACGCGGGAACGCGCTTCTCGAGGAATGCCTTCATGCCCTCGCGCGCGTCCGCGGTCATGCTCATCAGCGAAACCTGCGTCTCCGCGAAGGCTATCATCTGCTCGAACGACATGTCAGCCATCGCCCGCATCGCGTACTTGCCGCGCCTGACGGCGACGGGGGAGGCCTGACGCAGCTCGTCGAGCCACGCCTCGACCGAGGCCGAAAGCGCATCCGGCTCGACGACCCGGTTGACGAGGCCCGCCGCCAGCGCCTCGTCGGCCGTGACGAGCCGGCCGGTCAGGCACATATCGGCCATCATGCGCGTCGGGATCAAATCGCGAAGAACGGCGAGGATCTGCATGGGGAACAGGCCGACCTTCACCTCCGGCATGCCGAACAGCGCGGTGCGCGAGGCGATCGCGATGTCGCAGACGCCGAGGAAGCCCATGCCGCCGGCGACGCAGGCGCCGTTGATGGCGCAGACGATCGGCACCTCACTGGAATGAGCCGAGCGCAGCAGGTCGGCGAACGGCAGGCGCGTGGCCTCGAAATCGGCGACGAACGGCGTGCCCGACGGCGTGAGGTCGGCACCGGCGCAGAAGGAGCGGTCGCCCGCGCCGCCGATGACGATCGCGCGGGTGGAGCCGTCGCGCCCCGCCGCCTCGATGGCCCCGGCGATCGCGCGCATCATCGGCACCGTCAGCGCGTTGCGCTGCGCGGGCCGGTTGAGCGTGACATAGACGACGTCGGCGGTCCGCTCGACGGTCACGCCGTCCCCGGCCGGGCCGGACCCGTCGCCGGGCCGCGCCGCGCCCGACATCTGCTTGGGCAGGGAATCAGACCGCACCTTTCGCCCTCAATGCTTGCAGTTCGTCTGCGCCGATGCCGGCGACTTCGGAGAGTACGGCCTGCGTGTCCTCGCCGAGCTGCGGCGGCGTCCTGTTGTCGGCGCGCTCGTAGGCGGAAAACAGCAGCGGCGTGCGGATGACGTGGAACGCGCCGAGCGCCGGCTCGTCGATGGTCAGCATCATCTTGCGCGCTTCCAGTTGCGGGCAGGCATAGACCTCGTCGATGGTCTGCACGATGCCGACCGGCAGGCCGGCGGCGACGAACCTGTCCATCACCTCCGAGCGGCTGTGCCGCGTCGTCCACTTCTCGGCCTCGGGACGCAGCACGTCCTGGAAGTGCTTGGCCCGGTCGAGCACGGTCGAGAGCTGGGGATGGTCGAGCAGGTCGGGACGCTCGATCGCCTTGCAGAAGCGGACGAACATCTCGTCGGTGGGGACGACGATGGTGATCGTGCCGTCCTTCACGCGGATGGGGCCGAGCGGCGAGTAGAGGTCCTGGCCGGGCTTGGGTATCCAGCCGGTCAGCTCGTGCAGCAGCAGGGCCCGCTCCGCGAGCGAGGCCATCGTGTCGTACATCGCCTGGTCGATGAAGGTGCCCTTGCCGGTGCGCTCGCGGCCGTAGAGGGCCGAGCCCACGGCAAGCGCGCCGAACACGCCGGTATAGATGTCGGCGAAGCCGGACAGGCCGAGGCTGGGCGAGCCGCCCGGCTCGCCGGTCATGGACATGACGCCCGACATGGCCTGGATGGTCGCGTCGAAGGAGCGCTGTCCGGCATAGGGGCCCTGGAATTCCGGCAGACGCCCGAAGCCGCTGATGGCGCAGTAGATCAGGCGCGGATTGTCGGCCGCCAGCGACGTGTAGCCGAGGCCGAGCCGGTCCATCGTGCCGGGCGCGAGGTTCTCGATGACGACGTCGGCCGCGCGGGCCAGCCGGCGGAACGCCGCCGCCCCTTCCGGCTGGGACAGGTCGATCGTCACGCTCTTCTTGTTGCGGTTGTAGCCGAGGAAGCCGCCGCTCGCCTTGCGCCCGTCCTTCTCGTAGAAGGGGTCGTAGGCGCGGCGCGGGTCGCCGGTGCCCGGGCGCTCGATCTTGATGACCTCGGCCCCCTGGTCCGCCAGCAGCATCGCGCAGTAGGGCGCGGCGATGTACTGGCCGACCTCGAGAACGCGTATTCCGTCCAGTGGTCTAGACATTCTGTTTTCCGTCAAAAGCCGGTGCGGTTGCGCGTGGCAGTCTACAGCGACCTAGGCGCGACGCCGTCATAGGTGACCTCGTCGTCGGTCGCGAGCAGCCGGAAGCCGCGCTCGCGCGCCGTCTCCTCCATAGCGTGGGCCGACAGGCCGGCGGCGCGCGCCACGAAGTTGATCGCGCGGATGATGTCCGGCGGCATGCCGATGTCGAGCGCGACGCAGGCGATCGCTCCGTCGACGTTCATCGGCAGCGAACGTCCCTTGATGCGGGCGAGCACGCCCCCGGCCGCCAGCCCGACGGCAAGCGCGGGACCCGCAACGCCGAGCTTCTGCGCGTAGGCGATGAGGCGGCGCGCCCGCGGGTCGCCCTGCGGATGAAGCGGCTGGCCGTATCCCGGCACGCGCTCGCCGGCGTCGTGGAAAGCCGCCACGAAACGCTCCGCGGCGTCTTCCGCCTGCTGCGGCGAGGGGTTCGCCGGCAGCTTGTCGGTCTGCGCCTTGAGGGCATGGCCCATCGCGATGCCCACGCCGCCGTGAATGTCGCCGAAACTGATGATGCCGGCGGCGACGGCCGCCTGCAGCGGGACGCCGCAGGAGGCGATGGTGCGGGTGATCGCCGAGGACGGGGTGATGCCCCGGTCGCAGGCCGCGATCATCAGCGCGTTGAGCGCCTTGGCCGCCGCCGGCGACGGGAGCTCGCCGCAGGAGAGAAGATAGAACACGGCGCCGAAGTCCACCTTCTCGGCGAGATCCGACAGGTCATAGCCCCGGATCCTCACCGTCTCGGCGCTCGCCTCCGTGATGGCGGTACGCCAGCGCGTCTTGGTCACCGTGTTCATATCCTCGTCTCCTGCCTGCTAATGCCGCTTCACTCGTAGATGCCGGGAAGCTGGAGCTTCACCAGCCCCTCCTCGTAGGAGGGCGTGCCGTCCGGCAGCTTGGTGCCGCCCTTTTGCAGGATGCTCATCGTTGCATCGAACAATGCCGGATCAAGCTTCGAATCGAAGACTCCCGTCTCGCGCGTGCGCTGGGCAAGCGCAGCGGCGCTCTTCTCGTCGAGCTTGTACTGATCCTGGATCAGCGAGGCGAAGGCCTGCTGGTTGGCCGGATCCTTGATCCAGGCGTCGGCCTTGATCAGGGCGCGCGAGAAGCGCGTGTAGAGGTCGCCCTGCTCGGTCAGAGACTTGGCCCGCGCGGCGAGCGCCGTCTGGATGCCTACGGGGTACTGCTGCGGCCGGTCCGTCGCCCAGACCAGCACCGACTTGCCGACGCCCTGCTGCTCGGCGAGCCGCGCGCCGAACGAGTCGGTGATGAAGGCGTCGACCTGGTCGGCCTGCATCGCGGCGATCGACTGGTTGACGATGCCGGAGACGACGACCTGGTAGTCGCTGCCTGCGGCATAGCCCACGTCGTTGAGCATGATGGCCAACTTCGCGAAGGTGACCGAGCCGCGCGTGGCGGAGCCGAGGCGATAGCCCTTGAGGGCCTTCACCGTCGCCTCCCATCCGGCCTTGGCGGCGTCCGGCACCTTGTCGTCGCTCGCCTTGACGACCAGCTCGATGTCGTCGCGCTGGATGCCGAGGAAATACTTCATGTCGACCTTGGTCGCCGCGGCCGCGAAGGCGACCGGATTCTGCGGCAGCACGTCGATGTCGCCATTGACCAGCGCTGCCGTCAGCGTGTCGCTCTGGCCGCCGAGCACGATGGTCTGGACCTTGACGCCCTCCTCGGCGAAGAAGCCCTGCTTGTCGGCCACGTAGACGGGCGCGTTGGAGAACGCGCCGCGCTCGGACACCTTCACCACGTCGCCCGACTGGGCGTGCGCGCCGGCCGTGCCGAGGGCGAGCGCCGCCAGGACGCCGAGAACGGCGAGCGAGGATTTGCCGAACCCGCGCTTCATCGCCGGGCCCGATTGCGGAAACATGCGTGACGTCGTCATTTGCTGTCCTTCCTCCACCAGATCACTCTTCTTTCCAGCAGATCGACGCAGGCGTTCATGATCACGGCGAGAACCGAGACCAGCAGGATGAGCGCCATGAGCCGGTCGATCTGGAAAGTTGCACTTGCCTCGACGATCATCTGGCCGAGGCCGTTGGACGAGGCGATCATCTCGCTGGCGATCACCCCGAGAAGTCCAAGCACGATGCCGATGCGCATGCCCGCCATGATGGCCGGCAGGCAGGTCGGCAGAAGTATGGTGCGGAACTTTTCCCACGCGCCCATGTCGAGCATGCGCGAGACGACGATGTGGTCCCGGTTGACGGTGCCGAGCGCGCCCTTCGTGTTGTAGAAGAGGATGAACACGACGAGCGACAGCGACAGCGCCACCTTGGCCCAGATGCTGAGGCCGAACCACAGGACGAAGAGCGGCGCCAGCGCGATGCGCGGCATGCCGTTGGCGACGGCGACAAGCGGGCTGGTCACCCTGTCGACGAAGTTGGACGAGCCGACGATCAGCCCCGCGAGCACGCCGACCGCGGTGCCGCCGAGGAAGCCGATCAGGGTCGCCGCCGTGGTCGCGACCACGTCGCTCCACAGTTCGGCCGATCGCAGTAGCTCGCCCAGCGCGACGACGATGTCGGTCGGCTGCGAGGCGAAGTGGCGGTTGACCCAGCCCATGCGGGCGGCGACCTCCCAGATCACCAGGAGAAGCAGCACCAGCGCGAGGCGCGACAGCAGCACGGCCATCTCGCCGCGCGCGCGGCGGCGCCAGGCCGCCTCGGTCCGCGGCGGCGAAGGCGGCCGGCCGGCCTGTCCGGCGGCTGCCGCAGCAGGTGTCGCATTGCTCATCACGAAGCCCTCCCCGCCGCACCCGGCACCTCGGTGAAGCCCGACATCACGACGTCGACGAGGTCGTGATAGAGGGCGCGGAACTCGTCGGTGACGACGAGCTCATGCAGGCGGCCGGCGCGGCTGCCCTCGATCTCGACGGCCCGATCGGCAAGAATCGCACCGCGCGGGCTCGACATGACGAGGATGCGGTCGCCGAGCAGGATCGCCTCCTGCAGGTCGTGCGTGATCATCACGACCGAACGGCCGGAATTCTCCAGCGCCCGCAGGAAATCCGACTGCACCCGCAGCCGGGTCTGGGCGTCGAGCGCGCCGAAGGGCTCGTCCATCAGCAGGATCTGCGGGTCCGAGACCAGCGCCCGCGCCAGCGAGACGCGCTGGCGCATGCCGTGCGAGAGCTGGTCGGGAAAATAGTCGACGTAGCGCCCGAGGCCGACGCGCTCCAGGAGCTCGCGCGCCCGCTCTTTGCGGCCTTTCGCCGTCAGGTCCGAGCGGCCGCCTTCCAGCGGCAGCGTCACGTTGGCGATCGCGTTGCGCCAGGGAAGCAACCCGTCGCGGGCGGGCATGTAGCCCATCTTCGCGTGCTGGGCGGCCGGCACGCCGCCATCGACGAGCAGTTCGCCGTCGCTCGGCCGCAGCAGGCCGCCGATCAGGTTGAGAAGCGTTGTCTTGCCGCAGCCGCTGGCGCCGACGATGACCGTGATGGCACCCCGCGCGAAATCGAGCGTCAGCCCGTCGATCGTCGGGTCGCCGCCATTGGCGGAGGGATAGCGGAACACGAGATCCCTGGCGGTGATCACCGGGCCGCCGGCCGGCGCGGCCTGCGCGCTCGATTCCGTCATGCCCTCGGGCTCCCGCCGGATGCGGACGACATTCTGCATCGGTCCTCCCTTCGATGCCGCGACGGCGGCCGGGCGAGGCCGCGACCGCTGGAACGACGTCAGACGACCACAGGCCGCCAAATTTTGTCAATAAAAAACTTTTGTCCATATACAAAAGACAAATCGAGCGCTAGCAATGGACCAACAGGCGTGGCGGGTGGCAGCCGCCTCGAAAAAGGGGAGCGGGGATGGCGACGATGGGCGACGAGCAGGCGAGTACGCAGCGGCTGGTGCCGGCGGCAAGCAGGACGGTGGCGATCCTGAGGCTGCTGTCGCGCGCACCACGGCCCATGAACCTCAGCGAGATCGCCGCGACGATCGAGATCGTTCCGAGCACATGCCTGCACATATTGCGCGTGCTGGTGGCCGAATCGCTCGTCAACGTCGACCCGGCCACCAAGCGCTACCGGCTCGGCATCGGCATCCTGTCGCTGGCGCGCAGCGTTCTCGCCAAGGATCCGCTCGCCGACTTCCTGCGGACCGAGCTGGAAAGCGTCGCGAACGATTTCCTCGTGAGCTCGGTGGCCACCAAGATCGAGGGCGACCGCGCAATCACGATCACCACGGCAATTCCCCAAAAGGCGTTTGCGATCAACACCGAGGTCGGCAGCCGCTACCCGATCTACATGGGCGGCACCGGCCGCTGCGTGGCGGCGTTCGGCGATGTCGACCCGCAGAGGATGGTGCGGCAGATCGGCAAGGGCCGGTGGGCCAGGCTTCCCGACCCGGCCGCCTGGCTGGCCGAGGTGGAGGAATGCCGGCGGCGGGGATACGCCGTCGATCGCGAGAACTACATCACGGGCATCACCGTGGTGGCGGTTCCCGTGCTCGACCGCGGCGGCGCATTGACCCACACGCTCGGCATCATCTCCGTCTCCGAGGTGGCCGACCGCATCGGGATCGACCGGCTCGCCGGCGCGCTGATCGCCGTCGCCGACAGGGCGCGCAACCTCGGCGGCGAATAGAGCGTCCGCGCGAGCTCTCCGGTCTATTCGGCCGGCGATCGCAGAAATCGTCCGCCGACCAGCGCGTTTTCTCGCGCTTTGCCGATCCTGCCGTTGGCGGATTTCCGGCTATGCCTTACACATCGAACGATTCGCCCGATCGCAAGGAGAGTGATGCAGCACTACGCGCCGATTCTGATCGTCATGCTGCCATTCGTGGCCGGTTTCGCGGCGGTCCTGCTTCCGTCGGATTCGCGCACGCCGTCGACCTGGCTCGCGGGCATCACGATGCTGGCCTGCCTTGTGCTGACCCTGTCGCTCTATCCCGCCGTCGGCGCCGGCGGCGTCGTCCGCAACGAGGTCGAATGGATCCCGTCGCTGGGCCTCGACTTCGTGCTGCGGATCGACGGCTTCGCCTGGATCTTCGCGGTGCTGGTCAGCGGCATCGGACTGCTCGTCGTCGTCTACACGCGCTACTACATCTCGGCCGAGGATCCGGTCCGCCGCTTCTATCTCTTCTTCCTCGCCTTCACCGGTTCGATGCTGGGCATCGTGCTCGCCGGCAACCTGATCCTGCTGGTCGTCTTCTGGGAGCTGACCAGCATCTTCTCCTTCCTGCTGATCGGCTACTGGCATCACAACCAAGGGGCGCGCGACGGGGCGCGCATGGCGCTGACGATCACGGCGATCGGCGGCCTCGGCCTGCTGGCCGGCGTCCTCATCGTCGGCCACATCGTCGGCAGCTACGATCTCGACGTCGTGCTGGCCTCGGGCGACACGATCCGCCGCCACGAGCTCTACGTGCCGGCGCTGCTGCTGATCCTGCTCGGCACGCTGACCAAGAGCGCGCAGTTCCCGTTCCATTTCTGGCTGCCCAACGCCATGGCCGCCCCGACGCCGGTGTCGGCGTTCCTGCATTCGGCCACCATGGTCAAGGCGGGCGTGTTCCTGATGGCGCGGCTGTGGCCCGTCCTCTCTGACACGCCCGAATGGTTCACCATACTGGGGCTGGCGGGGATGGCCTCGCTCCTGCTCGGCGCCTATCTCGCAATGTACCAGCAGGACCTGAAGGGACTGCTTGCCTATTCCACGATCAGCCATCTCGGCCTGATCACCCTGCTGCTCAGCCTCGGCAGCCCGCTCGGCGCGGTCGCGGCCATATTCCACATGCTCAACCACGCCACCTTCAAGGCCTCGCTGTTCATGGCCGCCGGCATCATCGACCATGAGGCCGGCACGCGCGACCTGAGGCGGCTTTCCGGCCTGTTCCGCTACATGCCGATCACCGGCACGCTGGTCATGGTGGCGAGCGCCGCCATGGCGGGCGTGCCGCTGCTCAACGGTTTCCTGTCGAAGGAGATGTTCTTCGCCGAGGCGGTCGCGACGCACGCCAATTCCTGGGTGGACACCGTGGCGCCGTATGCAGCCGTGCTCGGCAGCGCGCTGGCGGTCACCTATTCGATCCGGCTCATCCATTCGATCTTCCTCGGCGCGCCGCCCGAGAGCTTCCCGCGCGAGCCGCACGAGCCGCCTTTCTGGATGCGCTTCCCGGTCATGTTCCTCGTGGTGGCCTGCCTCGTCATCGGCATCATCCCCGGCATGACCATCGGGCCGTTCCTGCATGTCGCCGTGTCGTCGGTGCTCGGCGCCGAGACGCCCGAATACAGCCTTGCCGTCTGGCACGGCTTCACCCTGCCGCTGGCGATGAGCGCGGTCGCGCTGGTCGGCGGCACGCTGCTCTATCTGGTGGCGGGAGACTATCTGGAGCACTCCGAACGGGCGCCGCTGTTCGGCCGCATACAGGGCCAGCGCATCTTCGAGCGGGTCATGGTCGCGATCTCGTGGCGGGGCGCGCGTCTCGTCGAGGACGTCTTCGGCACGCGCCGCCTGCAGCCGCAGATGCGTCTCGTCGTGGCGGCGGCGATCGCGGCCGCGGCGATCCCCCTCGCCGCCGCGGGCCTCGGCTTCGGGTCCTACCGCGGCGCCACGACCGACTTCGCCTTCGCCGGCCTGTGGGCGGTCGGTATGGTCTGCGCCGTCACCGCCGCGCAGCAGGCCAAGTTCCACCGCCTCGCCGCTCTCGTCCTCATGGGCGGGACCGGCCTCGTGACCTGCGTCACCTTCGTCTGGCTCTCTGCGCCAGACCTCGCGGCGACGCAGCTCGTCGTCGAGATCGTCACCACGGTGCTCATCCTGCTCGGCCTGCGCTGGCTGCCCAAGCGCTCTCAGGCGCTGGTCGAGTCGACCGGCATCCTCGACCGGGTCCGCCGCGTCCGCGACCTCGCGCTCGCTGTCGTGGCCGGCGTCGGCATGACGGCGATCTCCTATGCCGTCATGACGCGGACCCCGCCCGACACGATCGCGGATTTCTTCGTCGAGAAGGCCTACAGCGAGGGCGGCGGGCGTAACGTCGTCAACGTCATCCTGGTCGACTTCCGCGGCTTCGACACGTTCGGCGAGATCACGGTCCTCGGCATCGTGGCGCTCACCGTCTTCGCGCTGCTGCGGCGCTTCCGCCCGGCGCCCGACAGCATCGAGCGCCCGGAGCAGCAGTTGATCCAGCGCTCCTTCGACGAGGCGGAGCCGGACAGGGAAGCCGGCGCGACGGCCGCGGAATATCTCTACGTGCCGTCGGTGATCATGCAGTGGATGTTCCCGGTGGTCATCGTGCTCGCCGCCTATCTCCTCCTGCGCGGCCACGACGCGCCGGGCGGCGGCTTCGCGGCCGGCGTGGCGATGGCTGCGGGCTTCATCCTGCAATACATGGCGGCGGGAACGGTCTGGGTGGAGAACCGGCTGCGCATCCTGCCGGTGGTGTGGATCGGCGCCGGCCTGCTGATGGCGGCCCTCACAGGGACCGCGGCCATCCTGCTCGACGACCCGTTCCTCACCTCCTACTTCCAGTATGTCGAGCTGCCGGTCATCGGAAAGGTCCCGATGGCGAGCGCGGCGCTGTTCGACCTCGGCGTGTTCAGCCTCGTCGTCGGCGCCACGGTGCTGATGCTGATCGCCATCGCCCACCAGTCGATCCGCCGCCTGCGCGCGGCGCGCACCGGAGAGGAACGTCAACTGGAGGAGCGCCAGCAATGGAACTGACGCTCGCGCTCGCCATCGGCGTGCTCACCGGCTCCGGCGTCTGGCTCGTCCTGCGCCCTCGCACCTACCAGCTCGTCATCGGCCTCTCACTGCTGTCCTACGCGGTGAACCTGTTCATCTTCAGCATGGGCCGCCTGCGCGTCGGCGCGGCGCCCGTGCTCGGGACGGACGGCGCGGGAAGCCCCGCCGACTTCGCGGATCCGGTCCCGCAGGCGCTGGTGCTGACGGCGATCGTGATCGGCTTCGCCACCACCGCGCTGCTGCTGGTGGTGCTGCTCGCCGCGCGCGGCCTGACCGGCAGCGACCACGTCGACGGGCGGGAGTCGCGCTGATGGAGTGGACGAAGCACCTCCTCGTCGTGCCGATCCTGCTCCCGCTGGCGACGGGCGCGGCGCTGCTGCTGATCGACGAGCTGCGCCATACGGCCAAGGCGCTGGTCAGCCTCGCCTCGACCGTGCTGCTGCTGGTCGTAGCCATCGCGCTGATGCGCATGGCGGACGCCGGCGGCCCCGGCGCGCTGTCGTCCTCCTACGCCGTCGCGAACTGGCCGGCGCCCTTCGCCATCGTGCTCGTGCTCGACCGGCTGTCGGCCCTGATGCTGGCCGTCACCGCCGTCCTGGGCCTCGCCGCGCTGGTCTTCTCGATGGCCCGCTGGCACAGGGCGGGGCCGCACTTCCACTCGCTCTTCCAGTTCCTCCTCATGGGCCTCGGCGGCGCCTTCCTGACGGGCGACGTCTTCAACCTCTTCGTCTTCTTCGAGGTGACGCTGGCGGCGTCCTACGGCCTGCTGCTGCACGGCACCGGCGCGTTCCGTGTGCGCTCGGGGCTGCACTACATCTCGATCAACCTCGCCGCCTCGCTGCTCTTCCTCGTCGGCGTCAGCCTGATCTACGGCGTCGCCGGCACGCTCAACATGGCCGACCTCGCGCTGCGCATGGCGCAGGTGCCGGCCGAGGACCGGATGCTGGTGCAGGCGGGCGCGGCGATCCTCGGCGTCGCGTTCCTCGTCAAGGCGGGCATGTGGCCGCTCGGCTTCTGGCTTCCGCCGGCCTACATGGCGGCGGCCGCCCCGGTCGGCGCCATCTTCGTGCTGCTCACCAAGGTCGGCATCTACGTGCTGCTGCGCCTGACCCTGCTGTTCTTCGGCAGCGAGGCGGGCGAGCTCACCGGGTTCGGCGGCATCGCGCTGCTGTGGGGCGGCTTGGCGACGCTCGCATTCGCGACGTCCGGCGTGCTCGCCTCGCAGGCGCTGGGCAGGCTCGCCGGCTACAGCGTGCTCGTCTCCTCGGGCACCCTGCTCGCGGCCGTCGGCATGGGCGACGCCGCCGTGGTCTCGGGAGCCCTGTTCTACCTCGTCAGCTCGACCTTCGGCACCGCCGCGCTCTTCATGCTGACCGAGCTCGTGGAGCGCGCGCGCGAGCCCGGAGCCGACCTCCTGGCGGTTACGATCGAGGCCTATGGCGAGGACGGCGAGGAGCCGGGCGAGCACGAGGACGAGGAGGTCGGGGTGACGATGCCCGGGGCGCTCGCCGTCCTCGGCGTCTGCTTCGGCTGCACCACCCTGCTGCTCGCGGGCCTGCCGCCGCTTTCGGGCTTCATCGGCAAGTTCGCCATGCTTACGGGCATGCTGAACCTCGACGGGCTGGGCAGCACGGGCGACATCCCGGCCCGCACCTGGCTGCTGCTCGCGCTGGTCATCCTCTCCGGGCTGGCCGCGCTGGTCGCGATGATGCGCACCGGCATCCGCACCTTCTGGGCGCCGCTCGAGACCATCGTCCCGCGGGTGCTGGTGGTGGAGATCGCCCCGATCGTCGCGCTGCTGGCGCTCTGCCTGCTGCTGACCGTCGAGGGCGGCGCAGTGATCGGCTACACGGACGCGGCCGCCCGCTCGCTGCACGATCCGCTGAGCTACATCCACGGCGTGCTGGGGACGGCTGACGCGGGGAGCGGCACCAAATGAGCCGCGTACTGCCCTATCCGGTCCTGACTGCCGCGCTCCTGCTGATGTGGCTGCTGCTGACCTCGTTTTCGCCGGGGCAGTTGCTCCTCGGCGCGATCGTCGCGGTGGCCGCCTCCCGCGCCATGGCCGCGCTGCAACCCGCCAAGCCCAGGCTACGGCGATGGCAGCTCATCCCGTGGCTGGTCGGGATCGTGCTTCTGGACATCCTGCGCTCCAACATCGCCGTCGTCGGCGTCATCCTGCGCGGCCCTCGCGACCATTCGGCCGGCTTCGTGGCGATCCCGCTGGACCTGCGCGACGAGACGGGGCTGGCCGTGCTCGCCTGCATCGTGACCAGCACGCCGGGAACGGCCTGGATCGAGCACGATCCGGGCTCCGGCGTGCTGCACATCCATGTCCTCGACCTCGTGAACGAGGAGGATTGGGTCGCCCTGATCAAGAACCGCTACGAGAGGCTGCTCATGGAGATCTTCGAATGACCGCCGCCGACGTCCTGCTGTGGTCCGTGACGATCGCCCAGACGATGCTCGTGGTGGCTATGGGCTGCTACACCTACCGCCTCATCCGCGGCCCGCGCGCGCAGGACCGGGTGCTCTGCCTCGACGCGATCTATGTCTGCGCCATGCTGCTGGTGCTGACCGTCGGCATCCGCACCGGAAGCCAGATCTATTTCGAGGCGGCCCTGATCATCGCCGTGCTGGGCTTCGTCTCCAGCGTCGCGCTGGCGAAGTTCCTGATGCGCGGGGAGGTCATCGAATGACCCACGCCGCGGACCTGCCCGGCTGGGCGGCGTTGCTGACGGCCGCCCTCGTCCTCGTCGGGGCCGCGCTCGCGCTCGCCGGCGCGATCGGCACCCTGCGCTTCCGCACCTTCTTCGAGCGCGTGCACGCGCCCACGCTCGGCACGAGCTGGGGCACGGGCTCGATCGTGCTCGCTTCGATCATCTGCTTCTCGGTCCTCGGCTCGCGCCCGGTCGTGCACGAAATCCTGATCGGCGTCTTTATCACGGTCACGACGCCGGTGACGCTGATGCTGCTCGCCCGCGCGGCGCTGTATCGCGATCGGGCCGAGGGAAGCGGCAACGTGCCTGCGCACCCGGCCCGGCGCGCGGGCGCGCTCAAGGCGGAGCAGGACCGAGCCGTCGACGGCGGCCGGTGAGGCAACCGGGCCGCTTCGGGCCGGAGCCGATCAGCGGCCGCCCGGACGGAACGGCTTGCCGAGTGCGGCCGGCATGGCAGTGCGGCTGCCGATCCCCACGGCCGCGATGGCGACCAGATAGGGCGCGATGACGAAGAACTGGTAGGGGACGCCCGGCATCATCGACTGGACGCGGATTTGCAGGGCGTCCGCGATGCCGAACAGCAGCGCGACCGCGATCGCTGCGAGCGGGCTCCAGCGGGCGAGCACGACGCAGGCGATCGCGAGGAAGCCGCGGCCCGCCGTCATGCCTTCCACGAAGCCCCACAGATGGGCGATCGACAGGAAGGCGCCGCCGGCGCCGGCCAGGGCGCCGCCCACCGATACGCAGGCGAAGCGCACACGGTCGACGCCGATGCCCGCCGACGCCGCGGCGGCCGGATATTCGCCGACCGCCTTGACGATGACGCCCAGCCGTGTCGAGGAAAACATCCACGCCATCGCGATCGCCGCCGCGAAGGTCAGGTAGACCAGCGCCTGCTGACCGAACAGGATGGGGCCGATCCCCGGGACGCCGGCGAGGCCGAGCACGTCCAGCGGACGAAAGCCGGGGATGGCGGCAGCCGTGCCCGACGCGCCCAGCGTCAGGCGGTAGCCGTAGCCCGACAGACCGATGCCGAGGAACAGGAGCGCGATGCCGGCGACGATCTGCTCGGCCTTCAGCACCACCGAGAAATAGGCGTGGATCGCGCCCATCGCCGCCCCCGCCAGCATGGCGAGCGCGAGCCCGGCCCACGGGCTGCCGGTCTCGACCGCGCCCAGCACCGCCACGAAGGCGCCGACGAGCATGATGCCCTCGATGCCGACATTGATGACGCCGGAGCGCTGGCCGAGCGTCTCGCCGAGGGCGGCGAGCATGATCGGCGTGGCGAGGCGGATGCCGGCGGCCAGCACCGCCGACACGAACAGGATCTCATCCATCCGATTTCGCTCCGGCGGGCACGCGCGCCGGCATCACCGACGCGGCGAGGAAGAGGAACACCACGGCGCCCTCGATGATGTTGATCAGCGGGAACGGCACCAGCGCCTTCTGCGCCACAGAACCCAGCCCGGCATAGAGGAGCGAAAAGCCGAGCGCCGAGACCGGCACCAGCCACGGGTTGAGGCGCACGACCAGCGCCACCGCGATGGCGCTGATGCCGAAACCGGGCGCGAACCCTTCCTGAAGGCGGCCGTAGACGCCGGAGATCTCGACGGCGCCGGCGAGGCCGGCGAAGCCGCCCGAGACGGCCAGCACCATTCCCGCGATCGCGGCCGGGTTCATGCCGGCATAGGCGGCCGCGCTCGCGTTCTGGCCGACCACGTCGAGCTTGAAGCCGTAGCGGCCGCGCCGGACGACGAAGGCGGTCGCGACGACGGCGAGCACGGCGACGAGGAAGCCGGCATGGATGCGCGTCCCCTCGACGATCACCGGCAGGCGCAGCGCGGCGTCGATCGGATCTGAGCGCGGAATGATCCGCATCTTCTCCTGCATCGGCCCGCGCACCAGCCACGACAGGAGCTGCGTGGCGACATAGGTGAGCATGATGGTGGTGATGATCTCGTTGCCGCCCAGCCGCGCCTTGATGAGGCCGGCGATGCCGCCCCACGCCGCGCCGCCGGCAATGCCGAGCGCGAGGAAGAGCGCGATGCCGGCCGCGCCGCCCGGCAGCCACGGCGCCAGCGCCACGGCCAGCGCGCTGCCGGCGATCAGTTGCCCGTCCATGCCGATGTTGAAGACGCCGGCGCGGAACGAGAGCGCGATGCCCAGCCCCATGATCGTCAGCGGAACGGTGCGCAGCAGCGCTTCCAGAAAGCCTGCCCGCGTGAACAGCGCACGCTGCACGGCGGCCCGCGCCACCTCGAACGGGTTTGCGCCGGCAACGAGGATGGCGCCCACCACGAGGGCCACAACGAAGACGATCCCGTAAACCTCTGGTCGATTCAGGCGCGTCATGGCGTGACCTCCTGATGGCCGGCGATCCATGAGCCGAGCTGGGCCCGGCTGAGCGTGTCGCAGGCAGCGGGGCCGAACACCCGGCCGTCGGAAAAGACGATCACCCTGTCGGCGACGGCCATGATCTCGTCGATGTCGGAGGATTGCAGCAGGATCGCCGCGCCCTTCGCTCGGGCCTCCTCCAGCACCGAGTGGACGAAGCGGATCGTCTTGATGTCGAGGCCGCGCGAGGGGTGCGCGGCGAGGAGGATCCTCGTGTCGGCGCCGAGCTCGCGCGCGAGCACCGTCTTCTGCTGGTTGCCGCCCGAAAGGTTCTGCATCGGCGTCTCGGGACCGGGCGCCACGACCTGGTATTCGGCAAGCCGCGCGGCGACTGCGTCCCTGAGCCGTCGGGTTTTGACCAACCCCCAGCGGAAGAAGGCGGGACGATCCTGGTTGCCGAGCAGGTAGTTGCGGGCGAGGCTCATCGGGCCGACGATGCCGTAGCGGCGCCGGTCCTCCGGAACGTGGCGCAGGCCCAGCGCGCGCAGGCGCGCCGCGCCCCAGCGGCGGCCGTCGGAGCGCTCGCCGAGGCTTTCGATGGTGCCGCCATACGGCCGGCTCATGCCGGCGAGGCAGGCGACGAGTTCGCTCTGGCCGTTGCCCTCCACGCCTGCCAGCGCGAGGATTTCGCCGGCGTTCAGGTCGACGTCGAGGCCCGACACGGCGACCGAGCCGTTGGCACGCCGCAGCGTGACGCCGCGGACGCGGCAAACTGCGGTTGCCCCGGCCGGCGCGCCACCGCGCCTGTGCGAGCCCGTGGCGATCGCCTCGGCCTTGCCGCTGTCGGCGGTCCCGACCATGTGGGCGACGATGGCCGCCGCGGTGAGGTCGGCGACGCGCGAGGCCGCCACGACCCGCCCTCCCCGCAGGATCACCGCCCGGTCGGCGATGGCGAAGACGTCCTCGAGCTTGTGGGTGATGAGGATGACGGCCGTGCCCTGGCCCTTCAGCCGGGCGATCACCTCGAACAGATGGCGCCTGTCGTCGGCCCCCAGCACGGCCGTCGGCTCGTCGAGGATGAGCAGGCGCACCGCATGCATCATCGACTTGACGATCTCGATGCGCTGCTGCTGGGCGACGTCGAGCCCGTCGATGCGGCTGTCGAGGTCGAGGCTGAAGCCGAGGTCGGCCGCGACCTGCCTTACCCGCGCGGCGAGCGCAGCCCGGTCGAGCCGGCCGAGGCCGAGCTCGGTCTGCTGCAGGGCGATGTTGTCGAGCGCGGTCAGCGTCGGCACCAGCATGTAGTGCTGGTGCACGGTGCCGATGCCGGCCCGGACCGCGACCGAGGGAGAGTGCAGCCGCACGGGCTGCCCCTCCATCAGGATGCGGCCCTCGTCCGGCATGAACAGGCCGGACAGCATGTTGACGATGGTCGACTTGCCGGCGCCGTTCTCGCCCACCAGGGCGAGAACTTCACCGGCGCCGACCTGCAGGTCGACCGACCGGTTGGCCACGACCGGGCCGAACCGTTTCGTGACGGCCTGCAGGGCGACGAAGCCGACCCTCTCGGACGGGTCGCTCGTCATGGCCGGTCAGGGCAGGTCCGTGATCTTGCCCTCGGCGAGATCCTTGACGAGCTGGTCGATCCTGGCCTTGTCCTCGGCCGAGATCTTGCTCTCGAAGCCCCGCAGGGGCGCCAGCCCGATGCCGCCGTCATTGATGCCCAGCACGTAGGTCTCCGGCTTCAGCGTGCCGTCGATCAGCTTGCCCACGGCGAGGTCGATGTTGACGTCCATGTTGATCAGCGCCGTCGTGATGATCGTCTCGGGCGCCATGGCGGCGCTGTCGAAGGCCGTGCCGATCGCCAGCACCTTGGCCTTCTGCGCAGCCTGGATCGTGCCGATCACGTTCTCGTTGCCGGTCGAGGTGACGACGTCGGCGCCCTGCTCGATCTGCGAGGTCGTGATCTCGGCGCCGCGCGCGATGTCGCTGAAGGAGCCGACATAGGCCGACAGCACCTGCGTCTCGGGCTTCATGCGCTTGGCACCGCGCTCGAAGCCGAGATTGTACTGCTCGATGACCGGCACGGGGATCGCCCCGACATGACCGATCTTGCCGGTCTTGGAATAGAGCGCGGCGACCGCGCCGGCGAGATAGCCCGCATCGCCCCAGCGGTTGTCGAAGGAGGCGACGTTGGGCTCCGCCGCGACCTGCGCCGTGTTCACCACGAAGAAGGTCTTGGGATAGTCGGCATGGATGTTCATCACCGGCTCGGCGAACTGGAAGCCGTGGCCGATCACCATGTCGAAGCCGTCCTCGGCATAGGACCGCAGCACGTCCTCGATCTGCGCGAAGTCGGTGTTCTCGCGCACCACGACATCGATGTCGTACTTCTTCTTGGCCGCCTCGATGCCCTTGTTGGCGGCGGAGTTGAACGTGCCGTCGGTGATCGGCCCGGGCAGGACCAGCGCGATGCGCTTGGTCGCGGCATGGGCCGTTCCGGCGATCATCACCGCGGCGAGCGCCGCGGCTGCAAGAAATGTCTTCATGGAAGTTCCCCTTTTCACATGATGACGGGTGTCCGGTATGGCGGTTCAGAGTAGCCGGATCACCTCGTCGGTGCTCATCACGTCACCGAACTGCTGGATGACGTTCTCAAGCGCGGCGCGATGCTCTTCGGGCGACAGGGCTGCGGTTGCGTCCGAAACCATGACCACCTTGAAGTCCAGCATCATCGCGTCGCGGGCGGTCGACTCGCAGCAGATGTTGGTCTTCGTCCCAGCAATCAGCAGCGTGTCGATGTTCAGGCTGCGCAGGATCCGCTCGAGCTGCGAGGAGCCCGGGATGAGCGCGCTGTAGCGGTTCTTGAACAGCTTGATGTCTTCGGGATGCGTCTTGAGCTCGTGCCAGATATCCTGGCCGGACCCGCCCGGCGAAAGGCTCTCGATCGTGCGCGAGCGAAGCTCGTCAGAGACGAAATGGTCGAAGAAGTTGCGCCAGTCGCTGGTGTCGTCGACGCCGACATTTGCGTGCGTGCACCAGACGACCTTGCCGCCGGCCTCGCGCAGCGCCGCGGCCAGCCGGTTGATCGTGCCGATGATGGTGCGCGAGGAGGCGACCTCGGCCGGCGCGCCCGGCTCGCAGAACGTCTTCTGCATGTCGATGACGACGAGCGCGGTGCGCCGCGCCTCGATCGTGTCGAAGATGTGAAGCCTGCCGCGCCGCTTGATCACGCGCTCTATGATGTGCTCGCTTATCATTTTGTTTTTCCTTCCAGAATTAGAATGACAGGCCGTCCGAGAATATCCACAGGACCTGGACTGGCCCGTCGCTGTCGTTCATCCACCGGTGCGGCACGTCCGATTTGAAGTGCAGCGTGTCGCCGGTACCGAGCAGGATCGACTCGCCGTCGATGTCGTAGGTCAGCGCGCCGGCGAGCACATGGGCGACTTCCTCGCCCGCATGCGTCATCGCCTCGAGGCCCGAATGCGCGCCGGGGCTGATCGTGCCGATGCGGCTTTCCAGCACGCCCGGCACGAAGCCGCTGTTCAGGTCCTCCAGCACGAGCGCCATCTCGGGGAAGTCGTTGCGGCCGCGCTGGTGGCGCCTCACGATCGCGTAGCGGGCCGAGCGCGTGCGCGCCTGGTCGACGAGGAAGCCGAGATTGGCCTCCAGCGCCGTCGCGAGGTTGATCGCGTTGACCAGGCTCGGATTGAGCAGGCCGTTCTCGATCTTGCTGATCGTGCTGGCCGGCACCTGCGAGCGGGCGGCGAGCCCGGCGATCGTCAGGCCGCGCACTAGCCGCAGCTCGCGCAGCCGACCGCCGAGGACGCCGCTCGCCTCGATCTGGCGCGCCGTGCCGGTTCTGCCCTTGCGCGGCACGTTCGCCTACTCCGCCAGTCGGTCGAGCAGGAAGGGCTCGCCCGGCAGCGCGATCTCGCTGTCGAGCGCCGCCCCGCAGGACCCGCAGTAGAACCGGCGCAGCAGCACCTCGTCGCCGGCGCTGCGGTAGGTCGCGCCCGCGGCCTCCCGCAGCGGGCTCTCGCGCAGCACGGCGTGCTCCTTCCACGACGCATCGGTCCCGCACAGCTCGGCCGAGCAGGCGCGGCAGGCAATCACGCGGCCGGACTTGCCGGGCATGCTCACCAGCGTCGCCGACCAGGATCTCACTTCCTTCATCACGCGGCCTCCCCAGCCATGCGTTCCGCCTTCATCGAGCCGCGCAGCGCGTCCGTCGCGGCGGTATCCACGACGCCCTGTTCCGACAGCACGACGCCGTAGATGTCCCTCGCCGCATCCGCGCTGACCAGCGCGCCGACGACGTCCTTCGCCACGTTCTCGGGATCGCGGTCGAGCGGGTCGCCATAGCCGCCCCCGCCGTTCCAGCGGACATAGAGCGCATCCTCACCCATCAGCGGGAACACGCCCCACGACACGGCCTGCGCGCCGCCGGGCAGCCTCCCGTCGTCGCCCGCGGCGGCAGCTTCGCCACTCTTCGCCCAGAGATAGGCGTTCGGGCCGCCGGGCAGGCCGCCGGCCAGGCCGTCGCTCATCGGGTGGCGGTCGCCCTTGCCGGAAATCACGTAGTGGAGCCCGCCGTCCGGTGCCTTGTGCGGCACGATCGCCAGCTCGCCCCCGGTGCCGCCGCGCCAGCGCCCCGGCCCGCCGGAATCGGCCATGCGCTTGCGGAAGAGGTATCGGATCGGGAAGCTCGCCTCGACCGTCTCGACATTGGCCATGCGCGAGATCGGGTTCGGCACCTCGCCGCCGATGTCGACGCCGTCGGCAAACGCGCTGGCGCCGCCGGCCCCGGCGAAGGTCTCGGTCAGGATGCCGATCGACTGGCCGCCCTTCTGGTTGCGGCCGAACTTGAAGATGGCGAAGTGGTTGGCGTGCCAGACCGCCGTCGCCTGCTCGCGGTACTTGTCGCTCGCCGCCAGCATCTTGCCGATGGTCGCGCAGGCGGCGTTGTTGACCGACTGGATGGCGCCGACCGTGGCGACCGAAACCGGCGCCGGCCGCGTGCAGTTCACCACCGACCCCTCCGGCGCGATCATCTCGATCAGCCGGATGACGCCCTCGTTCCAGGTGATGTCGTAGCACAGCAGCGGGAACAGCGGCGCGAACAGGCCGCCGAGCGCGGCCCAGTAGGTGCAGTTGATCGAGTGCCGGCTCTGCGGGCTCGATCCGGTGAAGTCGAAGATCAGCCGGTCGCCCTTCTTCGTCATGGTCAGGCGAACCGTCGCCGTCTCGCCCTGCACGTCGAGATACTGGCGCGACTGCCAGGAGCCGTCGGGCAGCTCCAGTAGGCGCGCCCGCAGCAGCTCCTCCGACTGGCGGATCAGCTCGGCGCCCGCCTCGTTGACCGTCTCGGGGCCGTATTTCGCGATCAGCGACTGCATGCGCTCGCGCGCCACGTTGTTGCAGGCGATCATGGAGCGCAGGTCGAGCATCACCATCTCGGGCGAGCGCACCATGTTGAGGATCGTGTCGACCACGTCCTGCACCATCTCGCCCTTGTCGACGATCTTGATGCCGGGCGAGGAGAAGCCCTCGGTGAAGATATCGATCGACTGCGGGCTGAAGCCGCCGGGGTTCATCGCGCCGATGTCGTAGACGTGGACGAAGCAGGCGCTCCAGGCGACCAGCTTGCCGTCATAGTGGATCGGCGCGACCAGATAGATGTCGGAGGTATGCAGCGCCGCCGTATAGGGATCGTTGAGCAGGTAGACGTCGCCCTCGCCGATGCGGTCGCCGAACTTGCGGATGACCGCCTTGCAGGCCTCCGCAGCGCTGGTCAGGTGATGCAGGAAGCCGACACCGCCCATCAGCAGCGAGCCGTCGGCGCCGTAGAGCGAGACCATCAGGTCGTGGCCCTCGTTGGTGATGGCGCTGCCCGACACGTGCTTGAGCGTGATCACCGCCTCGTCGACGATGCGGAACAGCCGGTGCCGGATAATGGAGAACGTCATCGGATCCATGGCTTAGCGCTCCATCTCGAGGACAATGTTGCGGAACCCGTCCATTCGGGCGCTCTGGCCCTCCTGCACGGCGATGGTGGTGATCGGCGTATGGATGACGGCCGGCCCCCTGAGCCGGTTGCCGGGCTCCAGCTTCTCGAAATCGTAGATGTTGCCTTCGGCCAGCGCGCCCCGGCGTTCGACGAAGATCGGGCGCGAGCCGATGCGGGCGGCGCTCGCATCGGCCTTGCCTTCGGCGAGCTTCGGCAGGTCCGGCCGCTTCAGCAGGCCGCTCGCGGTGAGCCGGAACATCGTCATCTCGATGCCCGCCTCGCGATAGGCCGAGCCGCGGCCGAACTTGCGCTCGTAGAGGCTCTCGAAATCGGCCACCAGCGCCTTCAGCCCATCGTCGGTCAGCGGCGTCTCGACGCGCACCGGCGTCGTCACCTCGTGGACCTGGCGGCGATAGCGGAAATCGACCGACCAGCTCATCGAGATGGAATCCTTGCCGAACCCTTCCGATGCGAGCTGGCGCGCCGCCTTCTCCATCAGCGGGGCGTATACGGCATTGATCTCGCTGGCCGGCACGTCGACCGGCAGCGTCTTCGTCACCGAATATTCGTGGCGCACGTCGGCCGTCACCAGGCCGAAGGCGCAGTTCACCGACGCCGTGTAGGGGATGACGATGCGGCGGACCGAAAGCTCCTCGCCGAAGGCGGAAGCCAGCATGCCGCAGGTGCCGCCGAAGGAGTGCAGCACGAAGTCGCGCGGGTCGAGCCCGCGCTCGACGGTGATCTTGCGGATCAGGTCGGTGATCTGCGCCGAGGCGATACGGTAGATGCCGATCGCGGCATCCTCGACCGAGGTGCCGAGCGGATCGGCGATCTTCTGCTTGAAGATGCGCCGCGTGTTCTCGCTGTCGAGCGGCATGCTGCCGCGCAGGAAGTGGCCCGAATCCATGTAGCCGATGAGCATCATGACGTCGGTGAGCGTCGGCTCCTGGCCGCCGAGCCCGTAGCAGATCGGCCCCGGCCGCGAGCCGGCCGAGCGCGGCCCGACCGTCGGCAGCTTCGTCTTCGGATCGAGCTGGATGATGCTTCCGCCACCGGCGCCGATTGAAACGACGTCGATCTTCGGCGCGACGTAGTGGAAGCGGTCGACCATCGGCTCGCGCGCATATTCCAGCTCGCCGTTCTGGATCACGCCGACCTTGAAGGTGGTGCCGCCCATGTCGGCCGCGATGATGTCGAGGTCGCCCATCGCGTCGCCGAGGAACTTCGCCCCGATGACGCCGGCGGCCGGGCCGCATTCGATCATGCCGACGGCGCGCACGGCCGCTTCCTCGACCGGCAGCAGGCCGCCATAGCCCTGCATGACCATGGTCTGGCCGCGATAGCCGTTGCGCGCCAGGAGATCGCCGAGCTCCTTCAGGTAGTCGCCCGCGACCCGGCCGGCATAGGCGTTGATGACCGCCGTCGAGGTGCGCTCGTACTCGCCCGGCACCGGCGCGATGTCGCTGGAGAGCGTGACGTAGGTCCCCGGCGCCACTTCCTCGACGAGCTTGCGGATCGCCTGCTCGTGGCTCGGATTGTAGAAGGACCACAGGAAGGAGACGGCGATGGCGTCGACCTTCCTGTCCTGCACCAGATGCCGGATGGCCTCGCGCGCGCCGGCCATGTCGAGCGCCTGGACGACGTCGCCGTCGCAGTCGATGCGCTCCCTGACGCCGACGATCGCCGCCGGATCGACCAGCGCGGGCGCGCGGCTCGTCTTGACCGGGTTCTTGATTCCCTCTTCCGTGAGGCCCGACCAGCGGCCATAGGCGCCACGCGTCACCAGCAGCGTGTCCTCGAAGCCCTCGGTCGCCACAAGACCTGTGCGCGAGCCCTCGCGGGTGAACACCGTATTGTCGACGACGGTCGAGCCGTGGATGAAAAGCGTCGTCTTTTCAAGGATCCGGCTCATGTCGAGCTGCATCGCGTCGGCTGCCGAGCGGATCGAGTTCAGCACGCCGGTCGCGAAGTCCGGCGGCGTCGAGAGCGCCTTGCCGATCGTGATCTCGCCGGTCGACGACACGACGATCGTGTCGGTGCAGGTGCCACCAACGTCGGTCGCAACAAGGTAGGTGGTTTCGGACATTCTCGCTTTTTCCTGTTCAGCAATCGGCAGGGAAGGTTCGCCGCATCCGCGGCCTCTAGCTGCCGGGCGCCTCGACCAGCAGCATGCGCACGCGGCCGTCCGCGGGCTCGAGATCCGTCAGCACGCCGGGGCGCGAGTGCAGGCTGTCGCCGTGGCGCAGCTTCACCTGCTCCCCGTCGAGCGTCGCCGTCACGGCGCCGCCGAGCACGTGCGCGAAGGTGGATCCGGAAGGCAGCGCGACGGGGTCGCCCGAGCCCGCATCGACGACCCGCACGCGCAGGCGCGGCTGCTCGATGGCGGTGACCAGCTCGCGATCATAGGGACCGGCCTCGTCCGCCGGCAGCAGGCCGAACACCGGCCGGCGCGCGCGCGCTGCGGCGATCAGCTCGTCGAGCGTGATCGAAAGCGCATCGACGATCGCCACGATCGTGGCGAGCGACGGGCTCGACCGTCCGGCCTCGAGCTCGCGCACCGCGCGGGCGGAGAGGCCGGAATCGTCGGCGAGCTGGGACTGGCTGAAGCCTCCCCTCTCGCGCGCCTCGCGCACGGCGCGGCCGAGCTGGCGCAGTTCCCTGTCGCCGAAGAGATGGCCCTGATTACGCAATTCCCGTCCTCCCGGAAATTTCAGTAACTGCCTATCAGTGGTTCTATTTGAAAGTCGTGTCAAGCGCTGAAACATGGCCTTTCCGCCTTTCGGATCGCCTCTTCCGCAGGTTCTGTCCGGCGTGCATTCGGGGCCGGCGCGGGACTGCATCCGGCACGTCATTTTCCGCGCATCGGACGCCCGGCGAGCGCCCGACGCGCCTAGGCGCGCAGCAGCCGGTCGAGCCCGATGTCGAGCTTCTCCCGCGTCGTCGCCAGCGACAGGCGCACATAGCCCTCGCCGTTGGTGCCGAAGGCCGTGCCCGGCGTCACGGCGACGTTGCACTGGTCGAGCACGCGCAGCGCGAAGGCCTCGCTGCGCTCCCCGAACGCCGAGATGTCGAGCCAGACGTAGAAGCCGCCGTCCGGCGACATGGCCGAGTAGCGCGAGCCGGCGATGCGCGACAGCACGAGGTCGCGGTTGCGGCGGTAGGTCTCGCGCCAGTCGTCGAGATACTCCTGCGGGCCGCTGAGGGCAGCCAGCGCGCCGTACTGCGCCGGCGTGTTGACGCACATCACGCTGGGCTGCAGCAGGCCGAGCATGGGATCGACGACGCGCTTCGGCAGGGCTGCATAGCCGACCCGCCAGCCGGTCATGGCGTAGACCTTGGAGAAGCTGAAGACCGAGATCACCCGCTCCGGCTTCGGCTCCAGCGAGCCGATGCTGACGTGGCGGCCGGAGAAGTCGATCTGGTCGTAGCACTCGTCAGAGACGATCCACAGGTCGCGTTCCTCGGCGAAGGCAAACAGCTCCTCCGCCTTGCGGCGGTCGAGCACGGTACCGAGCGGGTTCGACGGCGAGTTGAGCAGCAGCGCCCGCGTCGTGTCGTCGACGAGGCTCGCGAGTTGGTCGACGTCCGGCAGGTAGCCGTTGCCGCCGGCGAGGTCGTAATAGAGCGGACGCGCGCCGAACGCCTTGGTCATCATGGTGAAGTTTGACCAGCCCGGATTGGGCAGCAGGATCGAATCGCCGGCGCCGAGCACCGTCCCGAAGATGCCGAACAGCGCGTTGGCGCCGCCATTCGTCACAAGCACCTGCGAGGTTTCGCAGTCGATGCCGTTCACCCTGCGGATCTTGGCGGCCGCCACCTCGCGCAGCTCCGGCAGGCCGGGGGTCGGCGAATATTTGGTCTTGCCGTCGCGGGCCGCCTTGGCCGCCGCCTCCTTGACATGGTCGGGCGTGTCGAAGCCGGGCTCGCCGACCTCGAGATGCACGACGTCGGCCCGCCCCCAGGCGAGCTCCATCATCTTGCGCACGCCGGATTGCGGCCGTGTCCGCGCGATCAGGGGTAGTTCCATGCCTCAAAAATCCTCGAACGATGCTGACGGTCGGTGCGGCTTTAGATGCCGGCCTCGTCCGCCATCCGGGTTTTGGTCTGCGTCTCCACCGTCAGGCCGACGAACAGGGACAGCATCTTGATGAACAGCAGGCGGTATTCGACCGGCAGCGGCTCCAGCACCTTCGCCTGCAGCGCAGCGGTGCGTTGGGTGGCGAGATCGACAAGCTCCGCCCCCGTCTCGGTGAGGTAGAGGGCGATGGCGCGGCCGTCGTCCTTGGCGAGACGCCGCTCCAGCAGGCCGCGCTTGGTCAGCCGAGGCACCATCTCCGACAGCGTGCCGCGGTCCATCCCGGTCAGCGCGGTGAGCGCGCTGATGCTGCCGCCCTCGCAGCGCTGCACGCCGTAGAGGAGCGCGGCCTGGCGCGGCGTCAGCCCGAGATCCTGCATCGCCTCGTCGAAAAGCTGGTCGGCGCGCGCATGCGCCCGCCGCAGCAGGTAGTTGACGTTGTTGGTGAGATCGAACAGCGGCTCGCCTGCGGCGGCCCCGATCGGCCTGTCTGCCTCGTCCATGTCCATGACGCCCTCCGTCGCGGGCGAGAGGCGTCGCGGGTTCCGGCTCTTCCTAGCGCGCGTGGCCATCTTCGCCCCTCACGCTGAGAAGGAACTTCCTGGTCCGCTCCTGCCTCGGATTGGCCAGCACCTCGGCCGGCGGGCCGCTCTCGACCACCTGCCCCTCGTCCATAAACACGACTAAGTCGGCAATATCGCGCGCAAACGCAATCTCGTGCGTGACGATGACCATCGTCATGCCGCTGTGGGCCAGCGTGCGCATGACGTCGAGCACCTCGCCGACGAGCTCCGGATCGAGCGCCGAGGTCGGCTCGTCGAACAGGATCAGCTTCGGCCGCATGGCGAGCGCGCGCGCGATCGCGACGCGCTGCTGCTGGCCGCCCGACAGCTCCGCCGGAAAACTGTCGGCCTTGTGCTCCAGCCCGACACGCTTCAGCAACTCGCGCGCCCGCGCCGTCGCCTCGCGCCGGTTCTCGCCCAGCACGCCGACCGGCCCCTCGATGACGTTTTCGAGCGCGGTCATGTGCTGGAACAGGTTGAAGCGCTGGAACACCATGCCGATGTCGCGCCGCTGCCGGCAGATCTCGCGCTCGGTCATCTCGCACAGCCGACCGTCGCGGCCGACGCGGTAGCCGATATGCCGGCCGTCGACCGCGAGCAGCCCGCGGTCGATCTTCTCCAGCAAGTTGATGCAGCGCAGGAACGTCGTCTTGCCGGAGCCGGACGGACCAATCAGGCAAACGACCTGGCCGGGCATTACGTCGAGGTCGATGCCGCGCAGCACCCGAACCGCGCCGAAGGACTTTTCGACGCCGCGGGCGACGACCATGGGCGCGAGCGTGGTGCCCGCCTCGAAGCTGGGTTGAACGGTCACGGGCGGACCTCCCTGGAAGCGCGCCGGGGCCGTAGCAGCGGCCCGAGCAGGCTCACCAGGTCGAGCCCGCCCTCGACCCGCGAGCCGCGCGAATAGTGACGCTCCAGCCGGCTCTGGACGATCGTCAGCGCAGTCGTGCAGACGAGATACCAGAAGCAGGCGACCGCAAGCAGCGGGATCTGCTGGAAGTTGCGGGCGTAGATCAGTTGCACCGAGGTGAGCAGGTCGGGCAGGCCGATGATGAGGACGACCGACGTGGTCTTGAGCATGGAGATCGTCGCGTTGCCCGTCGGCGGGATGATGAAGCGCATCGCCTGCGGCATGACGATGCGGCGCATCAGTCGCGCCCGCGACATGCCGACGGACTGTGCTGCTTCCGTCTGGCCCTTGTCGACCGACAGGATGCCGGCGCGATAGATCTCGGCCATGTAGGCGCCCTCGTTGAGCCCGAGGCCGAGGACGGCCGCGCCGAACTGGTTGATGAGGCTGTTGGTGTCGACCGAGAACAGCGTCGGCCCGAACGGGATCGTCAGGCTGAGGAAGGGAAACAGCGAGGCGAGGAAGTACCAGAACAGCAGTTGCACCAGGAGCGGCGTGCCGCGCAGGAACCAGATGACCCACCAGCTCACCGAGCGCAGCACCGGGTTCTGCGACAGCCGCATGAAGCCCAGCATCGCACCGCTGACGATCGCCAGCGCCATGGAAGCGACCGTGAGCTGGATCGTCAGCCACAGCCCGCTCATCACGGCGGGGTGGAACAGGTAGTCGTAGGTCACGTCCCAGCGCATGTTGTCGCTGGTCGCGAGCAGGTAGAGATAACCGCCGCCGAGGAAGGCCACCAGCACGGCCGAGGCCCAGCGGCCGTAGTGGCGGATCGGGACCACGCTGCCGGGGCCGTCCAGCCGGGGCAGCGCGGCGATCGCCTCGAGATCAGGTCGATGGGTCAAGCCTGAAATCCTCCCTCGGTCACGGCCGGCTCGCCGCGCAGGTCGCGGGCGAGCGTCCGCACGTCCTCGTTCATCAGCGCACGGATGATGCCGCAATATCCGGTGCAGCGGCAGATGTTGCCGTTCATCTGCTCCCGCAGCCATGCCTCGTCGCCGAGCCGCTCCAGCGGCGCCTCCGCGAGCAGCGCGGCGGCCCGCATGAGCTGGCCCGGCGTGCAGAAGCCGCACTGGAAGCCGCCTTCGTCGGCAAAGGCCTGCCGCAGCGGCATGAAGCGCTCGCCCAGCCCCTCGACCGTGCGCACCTCGCCATGCACGCGGCAGGCGAGCATGATGCAGGCCTGCATCGGCCGCCCGTCGACCAGCACGGTGCAGGCGCCGCACTCGCCGGCGCGGCAGCCCTGCTTGGTGCCGGTCAGCCCCAGCCGATCGCGCAGCACGTCGATCAGCCGCTCGCCGGCCGGCAGGTCGAGGACGTGTTCCTGCCCGTTCACCCGCAGCCGCGCCATCATGACGGCCGCTCCAGCACGTCGGACAGCGTCCGCCTGAGCAGATCTGCCGTGGCGAAGGCCTTCCAGTGGTTGTCGCGCAGCGGATGCGTTCCCTTCATCCACGCCGCGATGCCCGCCTCGATGGCGGTGGGATCGGGACGCTGGCCGCGCAGCATGCGTTCGAGCCGATGCACGCGCACCGGCACCGGCCCGACGCCGCCGAGCGCCACGCGCAGGTCGGAAATGCGTCCCCCCGAAAGCTCGGCCGAGACGCAGGCTGTCGCGATGGCGAAGGCACCCTGCCAGAGCGCCAGCTTGCGGTAGGCCGACCGCCGTCGCCGCGCCTGTGCGGGGATTTCCACCGCGCCGACGATCTCGCCGGACGCAAGGCCCGTTTCGCCCGGCCCCTCGTAGAAATGCTCGGCCGCCACGCGGCGGACACCGCCCGAGCGGCGCACCTCGATCTCCGCGTCGAGCGCGACCAGCGTGGTCGCGAGGTCGGACGGCGTGATCGCCTGGCAGCGGTGCGCGTCCTGGATCGAATGGTAGAAGCGATGGTCGCCCATCACCGCATAGCAGGGCCGCGTCGCGCCGCCACGCTTGTAGCAATCGAAGCCGTTGCGGAAGAACCAGCACCGCTTGGTCTGGCACAGATTGCCGCCGACGGTCGCGGCCTGACGGATCTGCGGCGTCGCGATCAGTGCGGCAGTCTTGCGCAGCACCGGATCGCAGGCGGCGCTCTCCGCCAGATCCGCCAGCGTGACCGCCGAGCCGATGCGCAGCGAGCCGTCGTCGCGAGTCTCGATGTCGCGAAGTTCGCCGAGACCGGCGATGTCGACCAGCCGGCCCGGCAGCGGCAGGCCCTGCGTTTCGAGCGCAAGCAGGTCCGTGCCGCCGGCGATCGGCGCGTCTGCACCGCCCTCGTGCAGAAGATCGAGCGCCTCGTCGATCCCGGCCGCCGGCCGGATCGTCTCGATGCGGCCCGCCGGCCGCGGCCGGCCGACGCGTTCCGAAAGCAGCCGCAGGCCCTTGTGCAGCCCGCGCGGATAGGCGGTGCGCACGGCCGCCGTCCACCAGCGGTCGGGCCGGGCGGCGATGGAGCCGGCGCGCAGGGATTTGCCGTCGCGCCGCCGCGCCGCCGTCACGATCTGGTCAGGCGTGTGCGGGGCAGTCCGCAGACGCAGGCCCGTCGCATGTGCGATGGCGTTGGTGACCGCCGGGCCGATCGTGATCAGCGGGATCTCGCCCAGTCCCTTCGATCCGAACGGGCCGACGCTGTCGGCGACGTCGACGAAGATCGTCTCGATCGGCGGCGCATCGGCGGGACGCGGCAGCACGTAGTCGGCATAGCTCGGATTGACGACCCGCCCCTCCTCGAAGATCAGGGATTCGCCGAGCACGGCGCCGAGCCCCATGACGACGCCGCCCTCGACCTGTCCCCGGGCACTGAGCGGGTTGAGGATCGTGCCGGAATCGTGCGCCGCCACGACCTTCAGCACCTTCACGGTGCCCAATGCCTCGTCGACTTCGACCTCGACGGCGTGCGCGGCGAAGGAATAGGTCGGCGAGATGTCCTCGTAGCCGCGCGGATCGGGGTCGTGCGACGCGCCGACATATTCCGTCTGTGCGGAGTATCCCTGCGCGGAGCCGGCTAGCAGGGCGAGCTCGCCCAGCTCCATGACGTGGTTGCCGCTGCGCACGACGCCGTCGGCCCAGTCCGGCTCGCCGTCCCCGATCCCGAAATGATCAAGCGCGACCGCCGAGAGGTCGGCGCGGACCTTGCTCGCCAGCGTCCGCGCCGCGTTGACCGCGACGAAGCTGCCGCGCGAGGCGCCCGCGCCCGCATCGTGCGGCGTGACGAGCGTGTCGGTGGTGACGATCGAGATCCTGTCGAGGGGCACGCCGAGGATCGTGGAGACGGTCTGGCAGATCAGCGTCTTCTGCCCGGTGCCGGCGTCGCCGCAGCCGGAGCGGATGATGACGTGGCCGCGGCCGTCTATGTCGAGCGCGCAGGAAGAGCGCAGCATATAGTCGCGCGACAGGGCGGTGACGTGGATGGTGCATGCCACCCCGACGCCGCGCCCCTTGCCGCCCTGCCGGCGCCTGGCGTCCCAGTCGATCCCCTCGCGCACGGCCTGCAGACAGCGCCGCAGCCCCGACGACTTGATCTCCCAGCCGGTCAGCGACACCTCGTGCTCGTCGCCGACGGCATTGGCCAGCCGGAAGTCGATCGGATCGATGCCGGCCTTCTCGGCCAGCTCGTCGACGGCGCATTCGAGCGCCCAGTTGATCGCGTAGCCGCCCGCGCCGCGGAAGGACGAGGCCGGCACCCTGTTGGTGTAGACGCAGCGCCCGTCGGCCTGGTAGCCGAGCCAGCGATAGGACGAGCCCAGCGCGACCGAGCCGTAGACCATCTCGCCCGGCCCGGCCTGGTTGTAGGCGCCGTTGTCGACGTCGAATGACGCTTGCAGCGTCGTGACCTTGCCGCCGGCGTCGCAGCCGAGCGCAAGGTCCATGTCCCAGGCTAGCCGCCACTTGGTGAAGGCGAACTCCTCGGCGCGCGACTGGTGCAGCGCCACGGGCCGGCCGGTCGCGAGGCTGAGCGCACAGACCAGCGCCTCCGTGCCCGAGATCTGCGTGCGCCCGCCGAAATCGCCGCCGATCGCGAGCTGGTGCAGGCGCACCGCCGACGTGTCGAGGCCGAAAAGCTGGGCGAGATCGCGATGGATGAGGCGCGGGTTCTGCGACGGCGCCCACACGTGCAGGCACTTCTCGTCGGCCTTCCAGTACGCTTTGACCGTATGCGGCTCCATCGTCGCATGCGTCTGCCGCGTGGAGCTGTAGGACGCCCGTACCGAGTGCGCAGACGCCGGCGCACCCTGCGGCGCCACGCCGAGATCGCGCCGGACACGCGCCGCGACGTTGCGCTCCTCGGGATGCGGATGGATAGCCGGCGCGGAGGGCGACAGCGCCTTGGCAACCGTGTCGGCGACCGGCAGCCGCCTGTAGCGGACGTCGATCAGATCGAGCGCCCGTGCGGCGGTTTCGGCATCGTCGGCCGCGACCAGCGCCACCGGCTCGCCGACATGGCGCACGACGTCGGCGGCGAGGATCCGCCGGTCCCGGTCCATGACGCGGTAGTCGAGGTAGAGGGTTTCGGGCACGTCGGCCGCGGTCAGCACCGCGTGGACGCCCGGCAGCGCGCGGGCCCGCGACGTGTCGATCGAGACGATCCTGGCATGCGGGTGCGGGCTGCGCAGGACGGCTGCGGCCAGTTCGCCTTCCAGGCGCAGATCGGCGGCGTAGCCGGCGGAGCCATCGGTGATGGCCATCCAGTCGACATGCCGAGTGCGGGTTCCGATCGGGGCCATGCAACCACCAGTCCGACGCCAGGAGCGGGCGCAAAGCCGGGCGGGGGAACTCGCCCGGCTCTGCATTCCGCGCATCATCAGCAGAGTCTACTTGCCGAAGGCAATCTCGACCGCTGACGGGGGACGCGGATAGGAGTCCGCCGGGGAGCCGACCGCCGTGAGGGTGGCTGCGCCGACGGCGCGCGAGCCGAGGCCCCACTTGTCCAGGATGGCCTGGTAGGTGCCGTTCTTGATGAGCACGTCGAGAGCGGCGGTCATCGCCTTGGCAAAGTCGGCGTTCTTGCCGGCGATCGCGATGCCGTAGGGCGTGTCCGGATATTCGGGGCCGACCACTTCGAGCCGCCCCTCGGAGGCGCGCGCCGTGTAGATCAGCGGGGCGGAGTCGCGATAGTTGGCGTCGACGCGCCCGGCGATCAGCGCCTGGTAGACGGAGTCGGAATTGTCGTAGGTGCTGAGGTCGACCGGCTCCTTGCCGGCTTCCTTGCACTTGGCCGAGACCGCGTCGATGACCTGGTTGTAGAGCGAGCCCTTCAGCGACGCGACCTTGAGGCCGCACAGATCCTGCAGGCCATTGATCCCCTTCGGGTTGCCGGCGCGCACGAGCAGCCGCGCGTCCGTCTTCTGGTAGATGACGAAATTGACCTTGGCGCCCCGCTCGGCGGTCGCGCTCATGGCCGCGATGACCATGTCGAAGCGCCCGGCGTCGAGGCCCGGAATGAGCGAGTCGAACGTGGCGTTGGTGAACTCGACCGGGACGCCGGCGACCGCGCCGAGCGCCTTGCCGAGATCGACAGACAGGCCGTCCGGCGTCTTGCCGTCCTCGGCGAAGAACTGCTGCGGGGCATAGCCGAAGGTGGAAACGATGCGGATCTGGCCGCGGTCCTTGACCTCCTGGGGCAGCTGCGCGTTGACGGCATCATCCTTGGCCGGCATCACGACGTCCGAAGCCTGGGCGCCGCCGAGCGACAATGCCCAGAGCCCGACGGCGGCTGCCGCACCGGCGAAAATCGACGATCTGAAACACACTGACACGACCATCCTCCCTTTGTAGGCGTGTACGATAAATAACTAATACATTGTATTTTCAGAAAGTCAACGCGCTTGTGCTGGTTGAAAAATACGGTGCGAAGCGATCGGTGAAAGCCGCGTCCGGAGCGGCGCTGAAAAGCTCATTGAGCAGGAATTAGCGCATAACGTGCCAAAAATGGGGCAAAAATGATGATGCAGGCGGCCCATCTCGTACGCCGCATCATCTCCGAAAGGCTGTCCGGATGGCCGAGTGCCGACCTTGGAGAAAGCTTACTTACATTGTATACATTACATCTGCGCCATAACGCACCATAGCCGTCAGAACGAAAGCCCGTCGGAGAAGACCCACAGAACCGTGGCGTCCTGCGCCGACGTGCATTTCCACGAATGCGGAAGCTCGGACTTGAACTGGATGTAGTCGTCGGCCGAAAGCACGAACTCCTGCCCATCCACCTCGTAGCGGACCTCGCCGGCGACGACGTAGCACAGCTCCTCGCCCGAATGGCTCATCTGCCGCTTGCCGGAGGTCGCGCCCGGCGAGAGGATCCCGACGCGCGCCTCCAGCATCCCCGCCGGAAAGGCGCCGTTGAGGTCCTGCAGGACGAGCCCCATGTCCTCGTAGGCGATGGTTGGCCGCTTCGCCGCCCGCACCACGACCTCCGCCTGCTGCGGGTCGCGATAGCGGCCGACGAGGAAGCCGAGATTTTCCCCCAGCGCCTGCGCGAGGTTGATCGCGTTGACGAGGCTCGGCCGCAGATGGCCGTTCTCGATCTTGCTGATCGTGCTCGCCGGCACGCCGGAAAGCTCCGCAAGCCGGGTGATCGTCATGCTATGCCGGTTGCGCATGGCGCGCAGCCGCCAGCCGACCTTCTCGATCTCGCTGCCCGCCCCGTCGTCGGGCGGCAGCGGCTCGCCCGCCTCGTCGCCCGTCCCGTTCCTGCCATTGCGCGCCATCGCCGTCGCCTCTAGCCCGCCTGCCCGCGCAGGTCCGACACGCACAGCACGACCGCGCGGCGCGACGTCGTGTTCTCCAGCAGCCGCGGCAGTTCCTCGCGCATGTGGATCGCATCGCCCGGACCGAGGGCCTCCACCCGGCCGCTGCCGAATTGCATCTGGACCCGGCCGCGCAGGACGTAGAGGAAGAGCGGCCCGCCCAAGCCATCAGCATCGAGGGTTGAGTGCGGCGCGACCACCGCCAGCCGCGAGCACAGGCGGCGCTCGGCCAGACCTTCCGCGAAATCGGCGAGCCCGTGCGTCGGCCGCGGAGCCTGACCGCTCGCCGCGACGACCGGCGGCCTCGCCGCCCGCGCGGTGGCGACCAGGTCGGGCAGCGGCTGGCCCAGCGCCTCCGACAGGCTGAACGCCGTCTGCAGGCTCGGGTTGGTCAGCCCGCGCTCGATCTTCTGGATGCCCGCGACGCTGATGCCGCTCTCCGTCGCCATGCGCTGGAGCGACCAGCCGCGGTCGAGCCGCAGACGCCGCAGCTCGCGGCCGAAGGCCGCCATCTGCTCCTCGCCGAAGGCGGCCGCCTCGTCGGCACGATCGGGCTTCTTCTGCTTCACGCCGACCCCGCCTGCCATGCCTGCACCTGCCCTGCTCCCCGGCCTAGACGAGATCGGGCTGGGCTTCGGCGTGCCACCTGAGCAGCCGCCGCCGCACCGCCGCCATCAGGCGGATGAGGATGAAGCCGACCACCGAGAGCTCGAGCAGGCCGGCGAAGACGCCGACCGAATCGGCGAAGCGCCAGGACTGCATCATCGCGCCGCCCAGCCCCGAGCCGCCGAGCATCATCTCGCCGACGACGGCGATGATCAGCGCGATCGGCAGCGCGACCTCGATGCCGCTGAGGATCTGCGGCGCCGCGGCCGGCAGGATGATCGTCGACCACAGGTCGCGCTCGCGCGCGCCGAGGTTGCGCGCCGACCAGATGATCTGCCGCTCCACGCCCTGCGCGCCGGCGATCGTCGCGGTGATCACCGGGAAGATGGCGTCGCACACGACCATGATCACCTTGGAGGTGTCGTAGACGCCGAACCACAGGATGAAGATCGGCAGGAAGGTGATCTTGGGCAGCGGGAAGCCGAGCGAGACGAGCGGGCCGACAAGCCATTCCGCCGTCACGCTGCGCGCCAGCAGCATGCCGAGCGCCACGCCGGCCACGACCGCGATGGCAAAGCCGAGCAGCGCGCGCCGCAGCGTGTCGGCGAGGTTGACGAGCAGCGTGCCGTCGCCGATCTCGGCCCAGATCCGGGCGAGCACGTTGGTGAAGGACGGAAGCAGGTAGGGCGACACGATCTGCAGGCGCGCGCAGGCTTCCCACACGATCACCAGCGCGATCAGCGACCCGTAGTCGAGCAGGATCCTGCCGGCTCCGTTGAGCACCGCGACCAGCGCCGGCGTCCGTTCGCCGGCACGCTCAAGACCGTCTATTGCCATGACAGGACCGATCTCACATAGCGCAGGTAAAGACGATCGACGATCAGGCCGAAGATCGCAATGGTGAGCACGACGGCGAACATGGCGTCGTAGATGCCGCTGCCGCCGAGGAAGCCGATCAGGTAGCCGAGCCCGTTCTTGGCCACGATTAGCTCGGAGCTGACGAGCAGCACCAGCGACAGCGCCAGCGCGGTGCGGACGCCGTTGAGAAGTTCCGGCAGCGCGCTCGGCACGACGACGTCGACCAGCGTGCGCAGCTTGCCCGCCCCGAGCGAGCGGCCCGACCAGATGAGGACGCGCTCGCATCCGCGCGCGCCGTTGTAGGCGCCGATCGCCACCGGAAGGATGCAGCCGAGTGCGATCAGCGTGACCTTGGAGGCGTCGCCCAGCCCGAGCCATAGCGCGGTGACCGGGATCAGCGCCGATTTCGGCACCGGATAGAACGCCTCCATCAGCGGGCGGAAGACGATGCGCACCGGCACCCAGGCGGCCATGCCGATGCCGATCACCGTGCCTGCGACGATGGCGATGGCGACGCCCGCGGCGGCGCGCAGCAGTGAAGCGGAGCCATGGGTCCACAGGTCGCCCGAGCGCGCGAGGTCGAGCCAGGCGAGAAAGATCGCCGACAGCGGCGGCAGCGTGTCCATGCGCACGAGGCCCAGCCGCGGCGCGAGCTCCCACAGCAGCGCCAGGACCAGCAGGCCGATGCCGCCGCGCAGCCGCGTCATCACCGGGGTCCCTGCGGCTGGTCGTGGACGAGGTGCCATATCTCGTCGACCTTCTCGACGAAGGCGCGCGACTTGACGAACTCGCGGTCGGAGCGGTCGATGCCGGTGCTGACGACCGCCTTGATGCGCCCGGGTCGCGCCGACATGACGAAGACGCGGTCGGCGAGGTAGACGGCCTCGTGCACGTCGTGGGTGACGAACACCACCGCCTTGGGTGAGCGCCGCCACAGGGCGAGCAGTTCGATCTGCATCAGGTTGCGCGTCTGCGCGTCGAGCGCCCCGAACGGCTCGTCCATGAGCAGGGTCGAGGGGTCGAGTACCAGCGTGCGGGCGATCGCCGCGCGCTGCCGCATGCCTCCCGAAAGCTGCGAGGGATAGCTGTCCTCGAAGCCCTTGAGGCCGACCTGCGCGATCATCTCGGCCGCCCGCGCCTCGGCCTCGCGCTTCGGCAGCCCCTTGCGCTCGAGCCCGTACATGACGTTGGCGCGCACCGTCTTCCACGGGAACAGCGCGAAGTGCTGGAAGACGATGCCGCGGTCTGGCCCGGGCTCGCGCACCGGCTCGCCGAGCACGGAGATCGAGCCCTTCTCGACCGGAAGAAAGCCGCCGATGAGATAGAGCAGCGTCGACTTTCCGCAGCCGGAAGGTCCCAGCAGGGCGACGAACTCGTGATTGCCGACGGTCAGGTTGATGTCGTCGAGGGCGGTCACCTGCCGCCCGTGGCGGGGGCGGTAGACGTGGGTCAGGCCCGAGACGACGATGTGGGAATCGCCCTTGGCGCCGCCCGCACCCGACACTTCCGCTTGCGTTGCAGACCCCATCTTCACCCTTCCGTTTGCCGGGGGATGGCGAGGCGTGCCGTTCACGGCCGCGCAGCCATCCGACGTCCGCTTCGGGGCGGCGGCGCCGTCGGGCGCCGCCGCGATGCGCAGGCAGGCCTAGTTGGCGGCGGGGAAAACCTTGTTCTCCAGCCGGCCGATGCCGTCGATCTCCACCGCGATCGTGTCCCCGGCCTTCAGCAGCCGGGCCTTGCCGGCATACATGTGCTCGAACACCTTCTCCATCTCGTTCCAGCCGACCTTGATGCCGTGCGCCATACCGGCGCCGGCGCCGGTGCCGCAGGCGATCACGTCGCCGGGCGACAGCGTCGTCACCGAGCTGGCGGTCTCGATCAGCCGGGGAATGTCGAAGATGATGTTGCTGGTCGAGAAGCTCTGCACCATGTCGCCGTTGTGGAAGCACTTGATCATGACGTCCGACAGGTCCGGCATGAACTTGCGCGGCAGGATGTAGGGGCCGATCGGCCCGAACGTGTCGTTGCCCTTGTTCGAGAACCAGTCGTAGTCGAAGGTCTCGTTCCAGCGGCGCATGCGGTCGCGCGCCGACACGTCGTTGTAGCAGGTGTAGCCGGCGACGTAGTCGAACGCGTCCTTGCGGTTGACGTTCTTGGCCGTGCGGCCGATCACGACGGCGATCTCGGCCTCCCAGTCGGTGTAGTCGGAGCGCGGCGTCAGCCTGATCTTGTCGCCATGGCCGATCAGCGTCTCCTTCGAGCCCTTGTAGAAGAAGTAGGGCTCCTGCTTCTCCGGATCCGGCGGGGCCGCACCCATCTCCTTGGAATGGTCGTAGAAGTTGGAGCCGGCGTTCAGCACCTTGTCCGGGTAGAGCATCGGCGGCAGGAACTCGACTTCGTCAACCGAGTAGGCGAACGGCGCCGACTTGGTGTCCTTCGCCGCGACGAAGGCGGCGACGTCGTCGAGCACGCCGTCGAAGAGCTCCCACTCCTCGAGGATGTCGATCATCGAATAGTTGTGGCGGGCCTTGAAGAAGTCGCGCCGGCCGCGCGCGGCCTTGAACGCCTCGTAGGCCGCGGCGAGATCATACAGTGTGCCATTGACCTCGAGGGCCACGAATGTCCGCGACCGGTGGGATACGGTTGCGAGACGATAGACCAGGGGCATCGAATTCTCCTTTCTCAATCACAAAAATCTTCCCTCCGGGCGGCGGCATGCCGTCGCCCGGTCGAACCGGCCGTGGCCGGATCGCGGACCGGTCAGACCGCCCAGATCGGCGGCACCAGCCCCTTGTCCTCGAGTGTGCGCCGGAAGCGGATGCTCGATTCCACGATGTCGAACGGCATCGCGCCCGACTTGCCCACCGCGCGCATGTCCTCCTGCTCGATCGATGCGACCACGAAGAACGGACCCTTTTCGCTGGCCGCCCGCGCCATCAACCGGTCGAGTGCGGCCGGGTCCGACACGCGATGGGCCTCGGCGATCCCGGCGCCCTTGGCGATTGCCACGAGGTCGGTCGTCCCGGACGTCGCCGAGGCGATCGAGCCGGTGGTGACGTAGGCGCGGTTGTCGACGACCAGGATGACGAGGTTCTCCGGCTGGTAGCGGCCGACCGTGGTCAGCGTCGCCAGCCCGGCCAGCATCGAGCCGTCGCCTTCCACCGCGTAGATGCGCTCGCCGGGCAGCGCCAGCGCCAGCCCGAGGCAGACAGCCGTCGGATAGCCAAGCTCCATGTTGTAGAGCGTGGCCGGGCGGTGATCGACGCCGTAGAGGACGCGCCCGCCGAAGCTCGGCCCGGTGACGGCCGGGCTGTCGCCCCTGTGCCGGGCGAGAATCTCCAGCACCTCGACCCGGTTCATGCCTGGCCCCCTTCGGTCTCGTGCAGCGAATGGCGCGGCAGCAGAAGGGCGACGGGGCGGCGGTCGCCATACACCGTCATCTGCGCCTCGCGGATGAGCATCGGGATGTCGCTGCCGCGCATGGCGATCACATAGGGAATGGTGAGCGCGTCGAGCAGCGGCTCCGTCACCCGCCGCGTCGCGGCCGCGTAGTCGTGCCGCTCCCCCAGCGCGCTGTTGTGGCTGGCGATGATCAGCAGCGGCGTGCGCTGTACCACGGCCCGAGCCAGCGCCAGGCCGGAGAAGCCGAGGCCGGATCCTTCCGTCAGCAGCACCGGCCAGTGGCCGCCGAGATAGGCGCCCATGGCGATCGCCACGCCCTCGTCCTCGCGCGAGCAGCTCACCGAGATGACGTCCGGGTCCGCGTCGAGCGCACGGATGAGCGGATAGTTGAGCGTGTCCGGCAGATGCACGGCGAAGTCGATGCCGGCCTCCCGCAGCGCCGCGTGCGCGGCGGCCACGAGCTGCATGTCGTGCCGGTATCCTGCACGTGTCGGAGATGGCCCCGAACTACCTGCCATGAACGTCCTCCCCTGCTCCGCCGCAGCGTCGCCTCTTGTTGCTACGGTGTCCGAGACGCCGCGGCCTGTCAATCAGAAAGTTGGCATCTACATATTGAAACTATGCATAATACGATGCATATTTCTGAAATTCCCGCGTCAATGTGGGAATTGCAGGCGGTAGAAATACCGTATATGTTGGATTTCGGCGAGGGAGGAAGCCGTGGTCACAGCAGTTGCCGCGACGGCTCTGCCGACGTCGTCATTCCTGAAAGCGATGCAGGCCGCCCGCCACGGCGGGCTCTCGAGAGGCCTGCGACGGGGCTCAACCGTTCACACGCGACGCGCCGGACGACATGTCCGCGTCGGGTGGACACATCAGTCGAATGAGGAGGATTGAATGCGTCTTGTTAAGGCATGTCTGGCCGCGTGCGCGATGCTGTTCGCCGGCTTCGCGGCCCAGGCCGAGGAACCGGTCAAGATCCGCATCGCGTGGATCGCCGCGCCGACCAATCTCGCGCCCATCCTGTTCGCCAAGGAAGGCGTGGCCCAGCATCTGGGCAAGAGCTATACGATCGAGCCGGTGCGCTTCAACGGCAGCCCGCAGATGATCACCGCGATGGGCGTCGGCGAGCTCGACATCGCGCTCTTCTCCTACTCGTCCTTCGCGCTCGCTGTGCAGAACGCCGGCATGACCGACATGCGCGTCATCGCCGACGACTTCCAGGGCAACGTGCCGGGCGGGTTCCAGGAGGGCTATCTCGTCCTCAAGGACAGCCCGATCAAGACCATCGAGGACCTGCGCGGCAAGGTGCTGGCCACCAATGGCGCCGGCGGCGCGATCGACATCGCGCTGCGCACGGCGCTCAGCAAGCACGGCATGCAGGACAAGCGCGACTACACGATCGTCGAGGCGCCCCTGCCGACCATGAAGGCGCTGCTGCTGGAGAAGAAGGTCGACCTGATCTCGCGCACCATCCCCTTCGCCCACGACCCCGAGCTGAAGGCCGCCTCGCGCGTGCTGTTCACGCAGGGCGAGTATGTCGGCATCACGCAGACCCTGCTGTGGGCGGCCAAGGCCGGCTTCCTCGAGCAGCACAAGGCTGCGCTGACCGACTTCATGGAGGACGTCATCCGCGCCCGCCGCTGGTACGTCGACCCGGCCAACCGCGAGGAAGCGATCAAGATCGTGACCGAGTTCACCAAGCAGCCGCGCGAGTTCTACGATAGCTGGATCTTCACCGACCAGGACGCCTATCGCGACCCCGACGCCAAGCCGAACGTCCAGGCGCTGCAGTCCAACATCGACAACCAGTCCAACGCCGGCTTCCTGAAGGCGAAGCTGGATGTGGCGCCCTACATCGACCTGTCGATCGTCGAGGCGGCCGCGGCGAGGGTCAACAAGAAGTAGCCACCCCGGTCACCCGGCCTGCAACGAAGTCGCCCCGCGGGCCGCAAGGCTCGCGGGGTTTCTCGTTCCGGAAGGACGAGAGCGGCCGGTCAGCGCCAGTCGGCCCGGATCAGCTCCGCCGCCTTCTCCGCGATCATCAGCGTTGGCGAATTGGTGTTGCCCGACGTGATCGTCGGCATGATCGAGGCGTCGGCGATCCGCAGCCGGTCGATCCCCCTGACCTTGAGGTCGGAGGCGACAACCGCGTCGGGATCGGCGCCCATCCGGCACGTTCCCACCGGGTGGAAGATCGTGGTGCCGATGTCGCCCGCCGCGGCGACGAGTTCTTGCTGCGTCTCGTAGGCCGGGCCGGGCTTGAACTCCTCGGGGCGGTAGGGCCTGAGTGGCGCCTGCGCGACGATCCCACGCGTCAGCCGGATCGAATCGGCCGCCACGATCCTGTCGGTCTCGGTGGAAAGGTAGTTCGGCCGGATCGCCGGCTGCTTCCTGAAGTCGGGCGCGACCGAATGGACCGTGCCGCGGCTCTCCGGCCGCAGGTTGCAGACGCTCGCCGTGAAGGCGGGGAACGGATGCACACGCTCGCCGAACTTCTCCAGGCTGAGCGGCTGGATGTGATACTGCAGGTTCGGCGTCTCGTAGGCGTCGGAGGAGCGCGTGAAGATGCCGAGCTGGCTCGGCGCCATCGCCATCGGCCCCGAGCGCCGGAGCAGGTATTCCAGCCCGATCGCCGCCTTGCCGACGAGCCGGCTCGCCTGCTCGTTGAGCGTGCGGATGCCCGTCACCTTGTAGATCAGCCGCAGTTGCAGATGATCCTGCAGGTTCTCGCCGACCTGCGCCAGCTCCCGCACCACGGGGATGCCGGCGGCCTGGAGCACGCGGCCGGCACCGATCCCCGACAGCTCCAGCACATGCGGCGAGCCGATCGAGCCGGCGCAGAGGATGACCTCGCGGCGCGCGCGGATCTCGCGCTCCTCGCTATTCCGGGAAAAGACGACGCCCCGCGCCGCCCCTTCCTCGATCGTCAGACGCCGCACCTGCGCGCCGGTCTCGACCCTGAGGTTGCGGCGTTCCGCGGCCGGCCGCAGGAAGGCCTTGGCGCTGGAGACGCGCCAGCCGCCGCGCTGGTTGACCTTGAAATAGGAGGAGCCTTCGTTGTTGCCGCGGTTGAAGTCGTCCGTGCGCGGGATGCCGGCTGCTTCTGCGGCAGCGCGGAAGGCGTCGAGTATGTCCCAGCGCACGCGCATCTCCTCGACGCGCCATTCGCCGCCCGCTCCGTGCATGTCGTCGGCTCCGCCGAAATAGTCCTCCGACTTGCGGAAATAGGGCAGCACGTCGTCCCAGCCCCAGCCGGCGCAGCCCATCTGCCGCCACTGGTCGTAGTCGCGCGCCTGGCCGCGCATGTAGATCATGCCGTTGATGGAGGAGCATCCGCCGAGCACCTTGCCGCGCGGATAGGCGAGCGCGCGGCCGTTGAGGCCGGGCTCCGCGTCCGTCGAGAAGCACCAGTCGGTGCGCGGGTTGGAGATGCAGTAGAGATAGCCGACCGGGATGTGGATCCAGTGGTAGTTGTCGCGCCCGCCCGCCTCCAGCAGAACCACGTTTGTGTTCGGATCGGCCGACAGCCGGTTGGCGAGGAGGCAGCCGGCGGTGCCGGCCCCGACGATCACATAGTCCGCTTCGAGGGCCATTTCACTGCTTCGAATGTCGTTCGGGCAAGCGCGCCAGGATCTCGCCGACGATGCCGCGCCGGAATACGAGCACGCAGGCCATGAAGATCAGTCCGGTGGCGATGGTCACCGGGAAGCCGGAGGTGGCGAGGGTGTTCTGCAAGGCCACCACCAGCGTGGCGCCGACGATCGGCCCGATCATCGTGCCGATGCCGCCGAGCAGCGTCATCAGGATCACCTCGCCCGACATCTGCCAGGTCACGTCGGTGAGCGTGGCGAACTGGAAGACGATCGCCTTCAGCGCGCCGGCCAGCCCTGCGAGCGCCGCCGACATGACGAAGGCCGCGAGCTTGTAGTTCGCCACCGAATAGCCGAGCGAGACCGCTCGCCCCTCGTTCTCGCGGATCGAGCGCAGGATCATGCCGAAGGGCGAGTTGACGATGCGCCAGACGGCGAAGACGCCGATCAGGAACACGGCGACCACGAAATAATACATGTTGAGTGGTTCGTGCAGGCTGATGAAGCCGAGCAGCTCGCCGCGCGGAACGCCCTGTATGCCATCCTCGCCGTGAGTGAAGGGCGCCTGCACGCAGAAGAAGTAGAACATCTGCGCCAGCGCCAGTGTGATCATGGCGAAATAGATGCCCTGGCGGCGGATCGCGAAGAAGCCCATCACCAGCCCCAGCACGGCCGCGCCCGCGACGCCGAGCAGGATGCCGGCCTCCGGCGGCCAGTGCCACACCTTCACCGCATGCGCGGCGAAATAGGCCGCGCCGCCGAAGAAGGTCGCGTGGCCGAAGGAGAGCAGGCCCGTATAGCCGAGCAGCAGGTTGAACGCGCAGGCGAACAGCGCGAAGCACAGGATCTTCATCAGGAAGATCGGATAGACGACGAAGGGAGCGGCGAGCAGCGCCGCGATCGCCAACGCCAGCAGCGCCCATTGCAGCGGGCCGGCCGCGCCTGCCGATTCCCGGGAAAGGGTGAGGTCCGTCATGTCAGGCGTCCTTCCCGAACAGTCCCGCCGGCCGCACCAGCAGCACCAGCGCCATGATGACGAACACGACCGTGCTCGAGGCCTCCGGGTAGAAGACCTTGGTCAGCCCCTCGGCCAGGCCGAGGATGTAGCCGGTGACGATGGCGCCGAGGATCGAGCCCATGCCCCCGACCACGACGACCGCGAAGACGATGATGATCAGGTCGGAGCCCATCAGCGGGCTGACCTGGTAGACCGGGGCGGCCATGATGCCGGCGAGCCCGGCCAGCCCCGAGCCGATGCCGTAGGTCAGCGTCAGCAGCAGCGGCACGTTGACGCCGAACGCCTGCACGAGGCTGGGGTTCTCCGTCGCCGCGCGCAGATAGGAGCCGAACTTGGTCTTCTCGATCGCCAGCCACGTGCCGAGGCAGACCACCAGCGAGGCGACCACCACCCAGCCGCGATAGTTGGGCAGGAACATGAAGCCGAGATTGGTGCCGCCCGAGAGCAACGGCGGCGTCGCGTAGGGCCGGCCGGAGACGCCGTAATAGTAGCGGAACACCCCTTCCAGCACGAGCGCCAGGCCGAAGGTGAAGAGCAGGCCGTAGAGCGGGTCGAGATTGTAGAGCCGCGAGATCGCGAGGCGCTCGATCACGACGCCGATCAGGCCGACGATGAGCGGCACGAGGATCAGCGCCGGCCAGTAGCCGATGCCCGCCGTGGCGAGCAGCAGGTAGCCGACGAAGGCGCCCAGCATGTACTGGGCGCCGTGGGCGAAGTTGATGATCCGCAGCATGCCGAAGATGATGGCGAGCCCCAGGCTGAGCATCGCGTAGAACGAGCCGTTGATGAGGCCGACCAGCAACTGCCCGAGGAAAGCCTGGATCGGTATCCCGAAGACCATCGTCATGGCGACCTCACACCCCCAGCACGTCGTGGAGCAGCGGCATGCGCGCCTCGATCTCGGCCACCGGGAAGCCGGCCGTCACCTTGCCGTGTTCCATCAGGTAGAAGCGATCGGCGATGCGCCGCGCGAAACGGAAGTTCTGCTCGACGAGCAGGATGGTCATGCCGCGCGCCTTGAGCTCGCGCAGCACCTCGCCGATGCGCTGGACGATGACCGGCGCCAGCCCCTCGGTCGGCTCGTCGAGGAGCAGCGTTCGGACCCCGGTGCGCAGCATGCGCGCGATCGCCAGCATCTGCTGCTCGCCGCCGGAAAGCTTGGTGCCTTGGCTGTTGCGGCGCTCTTTGAGGTTCGGGAAGAGCGTGAAGATCTCCTCGATCGACATGCCGCCCGGCGCCACCACCGGCGGCAGCACGAGGTTTTCGTCGACGCTGAGGGTCGCGAAGATGCCGCGCTCTTCCGGCACGAAGCCGAGGCCGCGGCGCGCCGTGTGGTGCAGCGGCAGGCGCATCAGCTCCCTGCCCTCGTAGGTGATCGTGCCGGTGCGCTTGCGGATGAGGCCCATGATCGCCCGCAGCGTCGTCGTCTTGCCGACGCCGTTGCGCCCGAGCAGCGTCACCGTCTCGCCCGGGAGCACGTCGAGGTCGACGCCGTGCAGCGCATGGCTTTCGCCATACCAGGCGTTCAGCCCGCGCACGGAAAGGAGCGGGGCCAGCTCAGCCATTGTCGGTCCCCAGATAAGCGACCTTCACCCGTTCGTCGCTGCTTACGGTCGCGTAGTCGCCGGCGGCCAGGATCTCTCCCCGTTGCAGGACGGTGATCCAGTCGCAGAGGTCGGCGACAACGTCGAGATTGTGCTCGACCATGAGGACCGCGCGGTCGCTGGCCGCAGCGCGGATGATTGCCGAGACCGTCCCGACGTCCTCATGGCCCATGCCTGCCATCGGCTCGTCGAGGAGCAGCACCTTGGGGTCGAGCGCGAGCGTCGTCGCGATCTCCAGCACGCGCTTGCGACCGTAGGAGAGGTCGCCGGCCGGCCGGTTGCGCGCGTCCGCCAGCCCGACCTGCTCCAGCAGTTCCATCGCCCGCGGCGTCAGCGCGTCGAGCGCCGAGACGGAACGCCAGAACTGCACGCCCAGCCCACCCGGCCGCTGCAGCGCGACGCGCACATTGTCGAGCACGCTCAGATGCGGAAAGATCGCCGAGATCTGGAAGGAGCGCACCACGCCGAGCCGCGCCACCTTGGCCGGCGGCGTGCGGGTGATGTCCTTGCCGAGCAGCGTGATCGTGCCGCTGGTCGGCGCCAGGAACTTGGTGAGCAGGTTGAAGACCGTGGTCTTGCCCGCCCCATTCGGGCCGATCAACGCGTGGATCGTGCCGTGGGCGATGTCGAGGTCGACATTGTTCACGGCGACGAAGCCGGCGAAATCGCGCCGCAGACCGCGGGCGGAAAGCACCACCCGCGGTCCGGTCGCGGCGCGCTCGGGCGCCGTGGCCATGGCTGCCGTCATCGACCGCCCGCCGTCACTTGACGAGCGGGCAGCCGCTGTCCTGGGCCTTGATGAAGGCCTCGTCGCCCGGAATGGTCGCGAGGTAGCTGTAGTAGTCCCAGTCCTTCTTGCTCTCTTCCGGCTTCTTGACCTGGAACAGGTACATGTCGTGCACCATGTTGCCGTCCGCCTGCACCTTGCCGTTGGCCGTGAAGACGTCGTTCACCGGCATCTCGTGCAACTGCTTGGCCACCGCCTCGGTCTCGTCGGTGCCGGCCTTGTCGACCGCCTTCAGGTACTGCAGTACGGCCGAATAGGTGCCGGCCTGGATCATGTTGGGCATGCGGTTGGTGCGCTTGAAGAAGCGCTCCGCGAAGGCGCGGTTCTGATCGTTCTGGTCCCAGTACCAAGCTTCCGTCAGCACGACGCCCTGCGCCGCCTGAAGCCCGAGGCCGTGCACCTCGGCCAGCGTGAACAGCAGAGCGGCGAGGCGCTGGCCGCCGGCTACAATGCCGAAATCGGCAGCCTGCTTGATCGAGTTCGACGTGTCGAGGCCGGCGTTGGCCAGGCCGACGATCTTGGCGCCCGACGACTGCGCCTGCAGCAGGAAGGACGAGTAGTCCGTCGCGCCGAGGGGGTAGCGCACCGAGCCGAGCACCTTGCCGCCCTTTTCCTTCACGAAATTGGCGGTCTGCTCCTCCAGCGAATGGCCGAAGGCGTAGTCGACGGTGATGAAGTACCAGCTATCGCCGCCCTGGGCGACCAGCGCGCCGCCGGTGCCGACGGCCTGCGAATGGGTGTCGTAGGCCCAGTGGAAGCCGTAGGGCGAGCACGCCTTGCCGGTCAGGTCCGTGGTGGCCGCGCCGGTGACGATGTCGATCTTCTTCTTCTCGGCCGAGATGCCCTGCACGGCCAGCGCCACCGACGAGGTGGTCAGTTCCATGATCGCGTCGACCTGCTCGGTGTCGTACCACTGGCGCGCGATGTTGGAGGCGATGTCGGGCTTGTTCTGGTGGTCGGCGTCGACGATCTCGATCGCCGCGCCCTGCACCTTGCCGCCGAAATCGGCATAGACGCCAGACTGGTCGTTCAGGATGCCGATCTTGACCTTGCCGTCGGAGACGTCGGCGGCGGCCGGGATGACCGTGGCCGCCAGCAGAGCGGCCGAGATGATTGGCAGAGCTTTCATGGTGTTCCTCCCTTGCTGGCCAGCGCCCGGCAGCGGGCGGCGGCATATTCCGCCGGCCGCGAGAGGCCGACCGAAACTGGATTGCAGGTGGCGTGCGCTCCTCCGCGCAGGCTCGCCGCCCGACGTGTCCGGACCCGGCCTAGATGCCTGAATCTGCACACGCTCCGAACGTAGCATTGACCCCACGTCGCGGAAACGCTCTATTTTCGCACAAGTTCCGTACGAAATTGCACAGAAACATGCGACGCTTCACCTGGGACGACCTGCAGTTCTTTCTCGCGGTGGCCCGCACCGGCCAGCTCTCGACGGCCGCGCGCCAGCTACGCACCAACCATGCGACCGTATCGCGCCGGATCGACCGGCTGGAAGAGGCGCTCTCCACCAAGCTGTTCGAGCGCAACCCGCGGGGCTACATCCTGACCGCGGTCGGCGAACGCCTGGTCGAATCCGCCCGGGAGATCGAGCAGGAAGCCGCCAAGTTCCGCGACGAGGCCTCGGGCGGCGTATCGCCGGTGGCCGGCGTCGTGCGGCTGAGCACCCTCGAAGGGTTCGGCAATTTCTTCCTCGCCGACCGGCTTCCGCGCTTCGCGCTCTCCTATTCCAACCTGTCGATCGAACTGGTCACCATCCAGCAGATCGTCTCGCTGTCGCGGCGCGAGGCCGACGTGTCGATCACGCTGACCTCGCCGCGCGCCGATTTCTACCACTACGAGCGGATCACCACATATAGGCTCTTCGTCTATGGCAGCCGCGCCTATCTCCAGCGCCACCCGCCGATAAGGCAGCGGGAGGACCTGCTCGCGCACCGCATGATCGGCTACATCGAGGACATGATCTTCACGCCGGGCCTCGACTACCATCGCGAGATCCTGCCCGGCCTGCACGCCTCCTACCAGAGCTCCAGCATCCACGCGCAGTTGCGCGCCACGCTGAGCGGCATCGGCCTGTGCGTGCTGCCGCACTTCATCGCCTGCCACCATCCCGAGCTCCAGCCGGTGCTCGAACGCGAGATATTCCTGGAACGCGATTACTGGTGCGTCTGTCACCAGGACCTCGCCGCCGCCCCGCGCATCCGCGCGCTGACCGATTTCGTCAAGGCCGAGGCCGGCCAGGCGCGGCAGGATTTCCTCGGCGATGCGCTGCTGAGATAGGAAACCCGCGAGGCCTGCGCTTCGTCGCTATTCGAGCGGCGCGGTGACGCCCAGCCCGCGCACCTTTGCCTGCTCCACGCAGTAGGCGGCGCAGGCGAGGTCCTGCGCGGCGATGCCGAGCGAGCGATAGAGCGTGATCTGGTCGGCACCCGTGCGCCCGGTTGCCTTGCCGGCCAGCACCTCGCCGATCTCGGCGCGCACGTGCTCGCGCCCGATCCGCCCGCTCTCGATCGCACGGATGATCTCGCCGGCCTGCGCGAAGGTGGAGGGGCGGTAGTCGACGAAGACCGCGGCGCGGGCGACCATCTCCTCGTCGATCTCGCGCTTGGAGGGGATCGACGAGCCGACCACGTTGAGATGCGTGCCCGCCGCGATCCACTCGCCCGACAGGATCGGCTCGTCGGCGGCCGTGACGGTGCAGACGATATCCGCGCCCTCGACGGCGGCCCGGATATCGGTCCCGGTCGAGATTTTCACCTGCGGATGGCGTGTCGCAGCCTTCCGCGCCAGCGCATCGGCCTTCGCGTCCGTCCGCCCGGCAATCCGCAGCTCGCCGACCGGCCGCACCGCCAGCATGGCGTCGATGTGGTGGTCGGCCTGCTCACCCGTCCCGACGATGGCGAGCACGGAAGCCTCCGGCCGGGCCAGCGTGCAGGTGGCGACGGCGCTCGCCGCCGCGGTGCGGATCGCCGTCAGCGGGCCGGCATTCACCATCGCCACGACCATGCCGTGACGGGCCTCGAACAGCACCATCGCGCCCTCGTGCGAGGAATAGCCGTCGGCCGGGTTGTCGGGGAACAGGGAGAGCAGCTTGACGCCGTAGCAGGCCGGCTCGGCGAGCGCGCCCGGCATGATCCCCAGCCGGTTGGCGCCGCCGACGTCGACCAGCGAGCGCAGCGGCAGGTTCGCCTTGCCGGCCGAGACCGCGACCATCGCGCCGGCGACCACCTCGATGGCCGTCTCCATCGGCAGCAGCGCGGCGACGTCGGCGCTGGACAGGACGATCATCTGGCGCGCACCGCGCCGCCGCCCCAGCCCTCGCCGGTCAGCGGCAGGCCGAGCTGTTCCTCAAGCAGGCCGACATAGAGCCTAGGACGTGCGATGTATGGAAAATGGCCGCCGCTCTCGAAGCGATAGGCGACCGCCGGCTTGAGCCGCGCGCGCACCGCCTCGCGCATCGGCGGCGGGATCAGCGGGTCGTCCACGCCTTCGATCGTCGCGATCTGCCCGGAGGGCAGCGCCAGCGGCGGCAGCTCTGGCCCGCGCTTCAGCGCGTTCAAACGCGCCCGCAGCTCCGGCTCCAGGATGCGGCCGCCCGCCTCGGCGAGCAGCAGCTCGACCAGTTCGGCCTGTTCGGGATGGGCCTGCGCCCACGCCTTCAGCCCGACGCCGAAGCCGGCGCGCAGCTCCTCGATCGGGCTGTTGTCGAGATCGGAGCTGTAGGGCGGCCGCGACTTGAGGTCGGCGACCGAGGTGAGCGTGTTGGCCGCGATCAGCCGCGTGACGAGCTCGGGATGGCTGGCGGCGAAATACTGCGCCAGATAGCCGCCGAGCGAGCTGCCCAGCACGGTGACGCCGGAGAGCCCGTATCTGCCGCACAGCGTGGCGAGGTCGTCCGACCATTCCCGCACGCCGCCGCTGCCCGGATAGCTGACGGCGATGATACGCGCGCGATCCTCCAGCGCGGCGATCTGCTGCCAGAACACGTCGGCGCGGCCGAGCGTTCCGGGAATGAGGAGCAGCGCGGGGCCACCCTTGCCGGCCTCGACGACGCCCCATTCGCGGCCGTTCACCGTGACACGCTGCTCGGGATGCGATGCGCCGAAGCGGTCGCGGGCTGCGATAAGGCTGTTCATGCGAACGGGTCCTCGATTTTCGGCCAGTAGTTCGGCGCGCGGCGCGTGTAGGGAATGTTGGCGTAGTCGGGGGTGATCGAGCCGGGCGTGGCGACGTGGATCACCTCCGACGCGATCGGCGCGAAGCCGGCATAAAAATGCTGGGACGACTTCACGCACACCGCGCGTTTCGACGAAAGATCGATGCCCAGCCCGGTGAAGGCCTCCGGGTGGAAGGTCTGGGTGCGCGTGTCGTTGACGACGATGTCGACGCCGTTCGCCTCGATCCAGGCCATCTGGCCGAGCGGCGCGGCGAGCTCGCCGAAGCGCTGGCTCAAGCCGCCCACCAGCTTGCGCACGGTGACCTTGAGGTCGAGCGGCCGGCCCGACATCGGGCCGCATTTGCCGCCGAGCCGCAGGTCGAGCGTCGCCCCCTCGCCCGCCTCGCGGCAGATACGAAGCGCAATCGGGTCCCAGTAGATGCCGGTCGCGATGTCGGTCATGCCGCGCTTCAGAATGGCTTCGAGCAGGAAGGTCGCGTCGCTCGGCGCGCCGCCGCCGGCATTGTCGGACACGTCGGCGAGCACCACCGGACCGGCCTTGCTCGCCGCCACGCGGTCCAGCGCGCCCTCGATATCGGGATAGGGCCGCATGATGCCGTGGCGCAGCGAGAACAGCTTTTC
>JAFKJY010000156.1 GCA_017305835.1 Hyphomicrobiales bacterium | reverse complement strand
AAAACTAAAGCCGGGGAGCCTAAACAACGCGCCCGACCGGGCTGCGCAACCCCGACCAGCTCCACCCGGTCGGGCGCTTACCGTCGTGCCCCAAAAGGGGTCCCGTTTGCACGCCGATCCAGGGTCCCCATTCCGAGCCGATTGACAGCTACGCCCCGTCGGGCCTCGCCACCGGAAGCATCAGCCGCAGCGAAGGCGGCTGCGACGGGTCGAAATCGGGCGGATATTCCTCGCGCCGATGGAGGCGCGAGCGATCCCATGCGAGCCCCGCATCGCGGACCATTCCTGCGATGCGGTCGTAATGCGCCGCGACGTCGCCGTCCTCGGGAAGATGCCAGATCGAGGCGAAAGTCATTTCCGGCATGTCCATGACCGTCATGCCCGCAGGCACCGTCTCGCCCGGCTCGACCGCAACCGCCACGAGATAGCGGAAGCCGTCGGCGCTTTCGTCGAGCGACAGGCCGACGATCGGGCTGCGCCAGAGCCCGCTTTCGCGGCCATCCGCGAACGCCCGGACGCGGGCAAACAGCGGATGGATGGCCTCGTTCGCGGCCTCGGCGTGGGAGCCTTCCCAGACGAAGCCCGCGAGGCGGTGGGACGGACGGTCGGAAAGGCCGACACCGTCACCCAGCCCGCCCAGTTCGTCACAGAGCGCGCACATGGCGGCGGCCGCGCTCCGTCACGTCCCGCCCGAAGCCGTCAGAACGGGATCTCGTCGTCCATCTCCTGCGAATAGCCGCCGCGGCCGCCGCCCTGCGACGGGCCGGACTGGCCGAAATCGGAGCCACCGCCGCGACGGCTGCCGCCCCGGTCCCCGCCGCGCTCATCGCGGTCGTAGCTGACCTGGCCGCCCTCGCCGCCCTGCCCGCGCGCGTCAAGCATCTGCAGCTCGCCGCGGAACTTCTGCAGCACGACCTCGGTCGAGTAGCGGTCCTGGCCCTGCTGGTCCTGCCACTTGCGGGTCTGGAGCTGGCCCTCGATGTAGACCTTCATGCCCTTCTTCAGATACTGCTCGGCGACCTTGGCGAGGTTGTCGTTGAAGATGACGACGCTATGCCACTCGGTCTTTTCCTTGCGCTCGCCGGAATTCTTGTCCCGCCAGGTCTCGGACGTGGCGATGCGCAGGTTGACGACCGGGTCGCCGGAATTGAGGCGGCGGATCTCAGGGTCCGCGCCCAGATTGCCCACCAGGATGACCTTGTTGACGCTGCCAGCCATGATCCGTCTCCACGCTCGTCCGAAACCGAAGCCCAGCGCCTACACCAGCCGGGGCGATACGGCCAGCCGCGGACGGCGACCGGGCCGATCCACCTGTGAACAACCATTTTGTTCTGTTTATGTTCTAGTATCCCGCATCCCGTCCGTCAAGCCTCACTGTCCGCTTCCTCCCTTCACGAACTGCTCGCGCACGTCGGTCATCTGCGAGACCCACATGTCGATATTGTCTTCCAGCGTGCCCCTGTCGACCCCGTGGGAGAGCTGGACGTCCATGCTGACCGAGAGGTCGTCGTCCTCGTCCAGATAGATCTTGGCGAAGCGCTTCTTGACGTTCCAGTCGTTGACCTCCTGCAGGTCGAAGTCGCCGGACCAGTAGGTCCAGAGCTCGATGCTGCGGCAGCCGGTGCCGTCGTCGGCGCAGCCGTAGAACGAGACCCAGTATTTCTGGCCGTCCGCGCGGGCGGAGATCTTGGGCATCCCCTTGTCCGTCTTTTCCACCACGGCGCTGCCGAAACCCTTCAGCACCGCCGCGATGTCGTCCGGCTTGGTTGCATCCACCATCGTCTGGGCGCCCGCCGCCGCGCTCCATCCGAACATGGCGAGCCCGGTCGCCACCGCCGTCCATCTGCTTCCCATGAGCCCCTCCTGCACCTCACGACGGCGGACAGAATAAGGCCCCGCTCCACATGTGGGAAGCGGGGCCGCATCAGGGAACCTGCCCTGCTCCGGAGACGAATGCCCCGGCAATCATTCGGATGCGTCTCGGGTCACGCCCGATGATCCGACAAATGGTCTCTGCGATGTGGTTCCGGGAACGTCCGGTGCGCCCTGCCGGCTTTCAGGCGGCAGTCAGACCGGCCGCGGCTCCGCCTCGGTGCGGAGCCTGATGGGACTGTCCGGTGGAGTCATCGCTCCCTCCTCGCGTTGCCATCATGGTTCGCGGTCCGGCATCTCGACCCGCCTCGCCCGCGGCGCCTCGCGGACTGCCCATCGGCGGCGGGGAGCGGCTGTGTCGCTCTGCCGAACCGTGAGGAAATCTGCGCCCGCGACCCGCAGGCGTCAAGCCTCGGCGGGCGCCGCGGGCAAAATGTGATCGGGTCGCCGGCTCCCCATCCTCCTGACATCATGTTGTCAGCAAGTTGTTCAACGTTTGTTCTTTCACCTTGCCGGCCTGTCCAAAACGGGACAAAAGCCGGTAAGCTCGTCCGGAACCGCCGGGCCTCGACCGGCCGGCCGCGAATACCTACATCAGCGGTTCGGCCGGCCCTGCCCGGGCGTTCAGCGGACAATCAACGAGGCGGCACCCGGTCATGGTCGACCACAAGCACATTTCCATTCGCGGCGCGCGCGAGCACAACCTGAAGAACGTCGACCTCGACCTGCCGCGCGACCGCCTGATCGTGATGACGGGCCTGTCCGGCTCGGGCAAGTCGTCGCTCGCCTTCGACACGATCTACGCGGAAGGCCAGCGCCGGTACGTCGAGAGCCTTTCGGCCTACGCCCGCCAGTTCCTCGAGATGATGCAGAAGCCGGACGTCGACCAGATCGACGGCCTGTCGCCGGCCATCTCGATCGAGCAGAAGACGACCAGCCGCAACCCGCGCTCGACGGTCGGCACCGTCACCGAGATCTACGACTCCATGCGGCTTCTGTTCGCGCGCGTGGGCATCCCCTATTCGCCGGCCACCGGCCTGCCGATCGAGAGCCAGACGGTCAGCCAGATGGTCGACCGCGTGCTGGCGCTGGACGAGGGCACGCGGCTCTACCTGCTCGCGCCGATCGTGCGCGGCCGCAAGGGCGAGTACAGGAAGGAGCTCGCCGAGCTGCAGAAGAAGGGATTCCAGCGCGTCAAGGTCGACGGCGCCTTCTACGAGATCGCCGACGTGCCGGCGCTCGACAAGAAGTACAAGCACGACATCGACGTGGTGGTCGACCGCATCGTGGTGCGGCCCGACCTCGCCGCCCGGCTGGCGGATTCGATCGAGACGGCGCTGAAGCTGGCGGACGGGCTGTGCGTGGCCGAGTTCGCCGACAAGCCGCTGCCGCCGGAAGAGACCGCCGAGGGCGGCTCGGCCAACAAGTCGGCCAACGACACCCACGAGCGCATCCTGTTCTCGGAAAAATTCGCCTGTCCGGTGTCGGGCTTCACCATTCCGGAGATCGAGCCGCGGCTGTTCTCCTTCAACAACCCGTTCGGCGCCTGCCCGACCTGCGACGGCCTCGGCAGCCAGCAGGCGATCGACGAGAACCTGATCGTGCCGGACGACAACGCGACGCTGCGCGGCGGCGCCATCTCGCCCTGGGCGAAGTCGACCTCGCCCTACTACGCGCAGACGCTGGAAGGGCTGGGCAAGGCCTACGGCTTCAAGCTCTCCGACCGCTGGAGCGATCTCTCCGACACGGCGAAACAGGCCGTGCTGCGCGGCACCGGCGAGCGCAAGGTCGACTTCACCTATGACGACGGGCTGCGCTCCTACAAGACGTCGAAGACCTTCGAGGGCGTGATCCCCAACCTGGAGCGGCGCTGGAAGGAGACGGATTCGGCCTGGATGCGCGAGGAGATCGAGCGCTTCATGTCGGCCACCCCCTGCCCGGCCTGCAAGGGTTATCGCCTCAAGCCCGAGGCGCTGGCGGTCAAGGTCGGCGGGCTGCATATCGGCCAGGTGACGGAGCAGTCCATCCGCAAGGCCGACGCATGGTTCACCGACCTGCCCGCCCGGCTGTCGGACAAGCACAACGAGATCGCCGCGCGCATCCTCAAGGAGATCCGCGAGCGGCTGCGCTTCCTCAACGACGTCGGCCTCGACTATCTCACGCTGGCGCGCAATTCGGGCACGCTGTCGGGCGGCGAGAGCCAGCGCATCCGGCTCGCCTCGCAGATCGGCTCCGGCCTCACCGGCGTGCTCTACGTGCTGGACGAGCCGTCGATCGGGCTGCACCAGCGCGACAATGCCCGCCTGCTCGACACGCTGAAGCACCTGCGCGACCTCGGCAACACGGTCATCGTGGTGGAGCACGACGAGGACGCCATCCTGGAGGCCGACTACGTCGTCGACATCGGCCCGGCCGCCGGCATCCATGGCGGCAAGGTGGTCGCCAAGGGCACGCCGGCCGAGGTCATGGCCAATCCGCATTCGCTGACCGGGCAGTATCTGTCCGGCGCGATGGGCATTCCGGTGCCGGCCGAGCGGCGGCCCGGCAAGAAGGGCAAGCGCATCAAGGTCGTCGGCGCGCGCGGCAACAACCTCAAGAACGTGACGGCGGAGATCCCGCTCGGCACCTTCACCTGCGTCACCGGCGTCTCGGGCGGCGGCAAGTCGACCTTCCTGATCGAGACGCTGTTCAAGGCGGCCTCGCGCCGCATCATGGGTTCGCGCGAGCACCCGGCCGAGCACGACCGCATCGAGGGGCTGGAGTTCCTCGACAAGGTGATCGACATCGACCAGAGCCCGATCGGCCGCACGCCGCGCTCCAACCCGGCGACCTATACGGGCGCCTTCACGCCCATCCGTGACTGGTTCGCCGGCCTGCCCGAAGCCAAGGCGCGCGGCTACCAGCCCGGCCGCTTCTCCTTCAACGTCAAGGGCGGGCGCTGCGAGGCCTGCCAGGGCGACGGCGTCATCAAGATCGAGATGCACTTCCTGCCGGACGTCTACGTCACCTGTGACGTCTGCCACGGCAAGCGCTACAACCGCGAGACGCTGGACGTCACCTTCAAGGGCAAGTCGATCGCCGACGTGCTCGACATGACGGTCGAGGAAGGCGTCGATTTCTTCTCGGCGGTACCGGCCGTGCGCGACAAGCTGGAGACGCTGAACAAGGTCGGCCTCGGCTACATCAAGGTCGGCCAGCAGGCCACCACGCTGTCGGGCGGCGAGGCGCAGCGCATCAAGCTCGCCAAGGAACTGTCGCGAAAGGCGACCGGCAAGACGCTCTACATCCTCGACGAGCCGACGACCGGCCTGCATTTCCACGACGTGGCCAAGCTGCTCGAGGTGCTGCACGAACTGGTCGAGCAGGGCAACACGGTGGTGGTCATCGAGCACAATCTCGAAGTCATCAAGACAGCCGACTGGATCGTCGACCTCGGGCCGGAGGGCGGCGACGGCGGCGGCGAGATCGTCGCGGTCGGCACGCCGGAGGACATCGTCACCGAGCCGCGCAGCTATACCGGCCAGTTCCTGCGCGAACTGCTGGAGCGGCGGCCGGGGCGCAAGCGGGAAGCGGCGGAGTGAGGCGCGAGCGCGCGCTCCCCTACCGGCTTTCGGCCGTCCTGCGCCTGCACGACGGCGCGTGGACATGGCGGCTCTTCCACGGCTCCGAGCCGGCGGGCTGAAAGCGACGTATTCCGGCTCGCGCCGATCCCGATCACTCGCGGAGGAAACGATGACCCAGCCCGGCATGATCCTGATCGGCCAGTATGATTCCTCCTTCGTGCGCCGCGTCGGCATCGCGATGCGGCTCTACGGACTGCCGTTCGAGCACCGGCCGTGGTCGGTGTTCGGCGACGCCGACAGGATCGCCGCGCTCAACCCGCTGACGCGCGTACCGACGATGGTCCTCGGCGACGGCGAGGTGCTGGTCGACAGCGTGACCATCCTCGACCATCTCGATAGTCTCGTGCCGCCCGAGCAGGCGCTGTGCCCGCGCGAGGGAGCCGGCCGCAGGCATTCGCTCCGGGTGTCGGCGCTGGCGAGCGGCCTGGCCGACAAGACGGTCAGCCTGTTCTACGAACGGCGCCTGCATGCAACGCCGTCGGAGGCATGGGTGGAGCGCTGCCTGCGCCAGATCCGCGGCACGCTGGCGGCGCTGGAGACCGACCGCGCCGGCAGACCGGGACCTTACTGGTTCGGCGACCGCATCGGCCATGCCGATATCGCGGTCGCGGCCTCGATCCGGCACATGCGCGACAGCCACCCGGACCTCGGCGGGCTCGACGGATGCCCGGCGCTCGCCGCCCATTGCGAGCGTATGGAGGCGCTGCCGGTGTTCCAGGAGATCTCGCAGCCCTTCATCCCGCCGGCGTGACGGGCCACAAGCCGAGCAGCAGCCGCGCCTTCCGGCCTCAATCTGGAGAACGAGCATGACCACTTCAGGCACCATCCGATGCGGCATCGGCGGCTGGACCTTCGAGCCGTGGGAAGGCACGTTCTATCCCGACGACCTGCCGAAGAAGCGGCAGCTCGAATATGCGTCCAGCAAGCTGAAGACGATCGAGGTCAACGGCACCTACTACTCGACCTTCACGCCCGCGACCTATGCGAAATGGGCGGCCGAGACGCCGGACGGCTTCGTATTCTCGCTCAAGGCGATCCGCTTCACCACCAACCGCCGCGTGCTCGGCGAGGCGGGTGAGTCCGTCGCGAAGTTTCTGCAATCGGGGCCGTCGGAGCTCGGCAAGAAGCTCGGGCCGATCGTCTGGCAGTTCGCGCCAACGAAGAAGTTCGATCCCGCCGACTTCGAGGCATTCCTCAAGCTGCTGCCCGAGAAGCAGGACGGCGTGCCGCTGCGCCACGCGCTGGAGGTGCGCCACCCGAGCTTCGTCGTGCCGGAATTCGCGGCGCTGGCGCGCAAATACAGGGCGGCGGTCTGCTACGCCCATCATTTCGACTATCCCGAATTCGCCGACGTGACGGCCGATTTCGTCTATGCCCGGCTCCAGCGCGGGCAGGACGACATCCCGACCGCCTACAAACCGGCCGAGCTGGACGGGTGGGCGAAGCGGGCGAAGGTCTGGGCCGCGGGCGGGATGCCGGACGACCTGCCGCTGGCCGACGACAAGGCCAAGGTCGAGAAGAAGCCGCGCGACGTGTTCGTCTACTTCATCCACGAGGGCAAGGTGCGCGCGCCCCACGCGGCGATGGCCCTGCAGCAGCGGGTCGACGGCTAGAGCGGTTCAGCCGAGCAGCCCTCCGATCACCGGCGGCAGCAGGCCGGGCAGGTCGTCGGCGACGAGGCCTGGTCCGAAGCGCCGGCCGGCCTCGGCGTGAATCCATACCGCCGCGCAGGCTGCCTCCCAGGCCGGCATCTCCTGCGCGAGCAGGCCGGCGACGATGCCCGCCAGCACGTCGCCCGAGCCGGCGGTCGCCAGCCACGGCGTCGCGTTGGCGTTGATCGCGGCGCGGCCGTCCGGCGCGGCGATCACCGTATCCGGCCCCTTGAGGATGACGACCGCATGCGCGCGCGCAGCCGCCTGCCGCGCCCTGTCGAGCTTCGACAAGCCCTCGTCGGCCGCGAGGTCGGGGAAGAGCCGCGCGAACTCCCCCTCGTGCGGCGTGAGCACCAGCGCTGCCGAGGCTGAACGGGCAGCGGAGAACAGGGCGTCGGGCGCGTCGCGGAACGAGGTGATGCCATCGGCGTCGAGCACCAGCCCGGCGAAGCCGTGGCCATGCGCCAGCAGCGCCAGCGCATGCGCGCGCGCGGCCTCGCCGACGCCGAAGCCCGGGCCGAGCACGGCGGCGCGAACCTTGCGCGTGGCGACGATGCGCTCGACGTCGCCGGCGTCCGACACCTTCGCCACCATGATCGCGGTCAGATGCGCGGCGTTGACGAGCAGCGCGTCGGGCGGCGAGAGCACCGTCACGGCCCCTGCCCCGGCCCGCGCGGCGGCCATGGCCGAGAGCCGCGCCGCGCCGGTCGACGACGGGCCGCCGGAGAAGACGGCCGCGTGGCCACGCGCATATTTGTGCGTTTCGACGTCCGGCCGCGGCAGCCGCGCGCGCCACAGCGCCGGCACGTTCTGGAAGGTCTTCGGGGCGATGGCCGTGAGCACGCTCGCCGGAATGCCGATGTCGGCGACGACGAGCTTGCCGCAGGCAGCCCGACCCGGCTGCAACAGATGGCCG
>JAFKJY010000053.1 GCA_017305835.1 Hyphomicrobiales bacterium | reverse complement strand
CGCGATCGACGCCAAGGCCGCCCGCATCGTGCTCGTCGTCGGCGCCGAGCAGATGACGCGCACGCCGGGGCCGGAGATCGGCAAGAACCTGCTGCGCGCCTCCTATCTGCCGGAGGACGGCGACACGCCGGCCGGCTTCGCCGGCGTCTTCGGCAAGATCGCGGCCGCCTATTTCCAGCGCCACGGCGACCAGTCGGACGCGCTGGCCAAGATCGCCTCCAAGAACCACAGGAACGGCGTCGAGAACCCCTATGCGCAGATGCGCAAGGATCTCGGCTTCGAGTTCTGCCGCACGGAGAGCGACAAGAACCCGTTCGTGGCCGGCCCGCTGAAGCGCACCGACTGCTCGCTCGTCTCCGACGGCGCGGCCGCGCTCGTGCTGGCCGACACGCAGACGGCGCTCAGGATGCGCCGTGCGGTCGCCTTCCGCGCCAACGAGCACGTGCAGGATTTCCTGCCCATGTCGAAGCGCGACATCCTGCTGTTCGAGGGCTGCGAGGAGGCCTGGGGCCGCGCGCTGAAGAACGCCGGCGTGAGCCTCGACGACCTCTCCTTCGTCGAGACGCACGACTGCTTCACCATCGCCGAGCTGATCGAGTACGAGGCGATGGGGCTGGCGCCGCGGGGGCAGGGCGCCAAAGTTGCCCTCGAGGGCCAGACCGAGAAGGGCGGCCGTCTGCCGGTCAACCCCTCGGGCGGCCTCAAGGCCAAGGGCCATCCGATCGGCGCCACCGGCGTCTCCATGCACGTGCTGACCTCGATGCAGCTCACCGGCGAGGCGGGCGGCATCCAGGTCGACGGCGCCACGCTCGGCGGCATCTTCAACATGGGCGGCGCCGCGGTGGCGAACTACGTCTCCATCATGGAACGCATCAAGTAGCGCAGCGGCGGCCTGCGGGCCGCCCGCGCGGCGGCGGCGCGTCCGTTGTTCCTGCCCTTGAACCGGGCCTGAAAACCGACAAGGATGCCGCCGGGGCAGGCGGATCATGGCGAATGCCCCGCCGGGGTGGCTACGCATGAAGGCTTCGCAGGTATTCTTCGCCGTCGCGGCGGCATTCGCCCTTATGGCCGGGGCGGATCACGCCCATGCAAAGAGCAATCTGGAATTGTGCACGAGCTACGACACCGCCTCCGATGCGCGGATAGAGGCCTGTAGCGCAGTCATCTCGGGGAAGAACGTATCGGCGAAGAATCGCGCCATCGCCTATAGAAACCGCGCCTCCGCGTGGAGTTACGAGGACGATTACGACAAGGCTGTAGCGGACTACACGAAAGCCATCGAGCTCGAACCCCGGAATGCCGAGGTCTACTATGAGCGTGGCGATGCCTGGGATCGCAAGGGCGACTACGACAAGGCCATCGCGGACTACACCAGGGTCATCGACCTCGAGCCGGAAAAACCCTTCGCCTACTATGACCGCGGCCGTATCTGGAGGGCGAGGGGCGACTACGACAAGGCCGTTGCCGACCACACCAGGGCCATCGATCTCGATCCCGCATATGGCGACGCCTACAATGGCCGCGGCAATGTCTGGTTCGACAAGGGCGACCACGACAGGGCCATTGCCGACTACACAAAGGCCATCGAGCTCGATCCCAGGGATTTCTTCGCCTACAACAATCGCGGCCTCGCCTGGCGCGGCAAGGGCGATTTCGACAAGGCCATTGCCGACTACGAAAAGGCGATCGACATCGCCCCCGGATATGCCGAGGCCTACGAGAACCGCATCGCCGCCTTGAACGACAGGCCGAAGCCATGAGGGGCTCGCGACGCAGGCGGGCCGGCGGGCGATGCGCGGCCAACAAGTCCTGCGCGCAGGTGTGAGCATGTCCAATCCCGTTCTCGTCGACGTCATGCGCGGCGACGTGGTCGAAAGCCGCCACCGCGGCGCGATCGTGGTGTGCGACGGCGACGGCCGCGTGGTGCTGTCGCTCGGCGACGTCGAGCGGCCGGTCTTCCCGCGCTCGGCGGTGAAGGCGATCCAGGCGCTGCCGCTGGTCGAAAGCGGGGCGGCCGACGCCTTCGGCTTTTCCGACGAGGACCTTGCCTTCGCCTGCGCTTCCCATTCGGGCGAGCCCGTCCACGCCGCCAAGGCGGCGGAGCTGCTCGCCCGCGCCGGCCTCGACGTCGCCGCGCTCGAATGTGGCGCCCACTGGCCGAGCGGCGAGGAGGCCGCGCACGAGCTTGCGCGGCGGCACGAGACGCCCACCGCGCTCCACAACAACTGCTCGGGCAAGCATTCCGGCTTCCTCTGCACCTGCGTGCATGCGGGGTTCGACCCTCGCGGCTACGTGCGGCGCGAGCATGCCGAGCAGCAGCTCGTGCGCGAGGCTTTGGTCGACGTGACCGGCGCGGCGCACGACGAGGAGAGCTGCGGCATAGACGGCTGCTCGATCCCCACCTATGCGGTGCCGCTGGTCAGCCTGGCGACCGGCTTCGCCCGCATGGTGACGGGAGAGGGGTTGCTGCCGGCGAGGGCGGCCGCGGCGCGCCGCCTCGTCGCGGCCTGCATGGCGCATCCCTGGTTCGTCGCCGGCACGGGCCGGGCCGACACGCTGATGATGGAGGCCGGCAAGGGCCGCATCTTCACCAAGACCGGCGCCGAGGGCGTCTTCTGCGCGGCGATCCCCGATCTCGGCCTCGGCATCGCGCTCAAATGCGACGACGGAGCCGGCCGTGCGGCGGAGGTCATGGTGGCGTCGGTGCTCGCGGCGCTGGTTTCCGACGACGCCGCGCTCGCCGCGCGGCTCAACGAACTGGCCCACCCGGTGCTGAAGAACCGCAACGGCATGGGCGTCGGCAGCCTGCAGCCGACGGAGGCGCTGACGGGCCTCGCCGCCGTGGGCGGGTAAACGGTCGGCTCGCGTTGAGATCGCGTCCGCACGGCCCTACATTCTGTCCATGAGCAGGGCATTCACCAGCGAGGCGCAGAACGAGGCGGGTCTCTCCGACATCGGCGAGCGGGCAATCAGCCCGCACCGCAATCTCGTCACGCCGGAAGGGTTGGCCGCGATGGAGGCCGAGATCGGCCGCCTGCGCGAGGAGATGGCGCGCGCCGAGGCCGATGCCGACCGCGGCCGCATCGCGCTCGTCTCGCGCGACCTGCGCTACTGGAACGCGCGTCGCGAGAGCGCCGAGGTCTCGGTTCCCGATCCCGACAGCGAGGTCGTCCGCTTCGGCATGAGCGTCACGGTCGAGGATGAGGACGGCGAGCGCCGGACCTGGCGGATCGTCGGCGAGGACGAGGCCGACGCGGCCAGGGGCTCCATCTCGCACGTCTCGCCGATGGCCCGCGCACTGTTCGGCAAGAAGGTCGGCGAGACGGGCACCGTCAACGGCCGCGAATGGGAGATCGTGGCGCTCGACGCGGCCCGGTGACGGGACGGGTGGGCGCCGTCAGGCCGCCTCGTCCAGCAGCTCTTCCAGCCTGACGATCGGCAGCTTCTCGCAGAACACGACGCCGTCCTCCGCCGCCCCGGCGGTCGCAGGCGGCGCCAGCGGCGCTCCGCCCGAGGCGGCCGGGTGCACGTTCATGCCGACGATCGCAGGTCGGCCGCCGCGCAGGCTCTCGGCGAGCGCGGCGCGCGATTCGGCGATGCGCGCCTGCACATGGCCGTCGAGCAGGCTGCGCAGCACGCCGCCTTCCTCCTCGATGCGGCGCAGCTCCGCCCAGGCGGCCTCGCCGGTCGCGGCGGCGAGCGCGTCGACGTCGGCGCCGCTGGGCGCCACGTCGGCCTCGACGCCGAGCACCAGCAGTGCGTTGCGCACCGCCCGCCTCGCCTGCGCGTCCGGCAGGCCGGAAGGCAGCGACGGTGGCAGCAGCGACAGCGAGGTCGCGCCGGCATCCATCGCCGCCATCGCCGCGACGGTGGCGCGCGTCAGGTTGGCGTCGACCGCCCGCGTCGTCAGCATCCGGTAGGAGGTCTCGGCGTGGATGACGGGCTCCAGCGGCGGCACCGAATAGCTCTCCAGCACGCGCGCCCACAGGCTGCGCAGCGCGCGCAGCTTGGCGATGGCACGGCGGTGGTCCTGGTCGATCGACAGGCTGAAGCCGATATGGGCGGCCGCGTAGAGCGCCGGCTGCCGCGCCTCCTCGAACATGCGCAGATAGGTGACGGCGGAGGCGAGCATGATGCCGAGCTCCTGCGCGTCGGTGGCGCCCGCATTGTGGAACACGCGGCCGTCGGCCTCGAGCAGGATGCCCGGCACGCCGAGCGCGAAGAAATGGGCGAGCGACTGCGGCATCGAGGCCAGCATCGCCTCGATCGACATGCGCAGCCGGCCGGTACCGGCGAACAGCGCCGCCGGGTCGAACCCGAACGAGACGTCGAGCCGCTCGGGGCTGACGCGCCGCGCGGTCAGGAGCTGCACCAGCCAGTCGATCGAGGCGCGGCTCTGCGGATGCACGTCGAGCCTGAGATGCGTGCGCATCAGCGGCACGTCGCGCAGCGCGGCCGCCAGCGCTTCCGCGTTGGCCGGCAGGCCGTTGCCGAACGCGTTGGGCGCACCCTCGAACACGATGGCCAGCCCGTCCGCTCCGGAGGCGAGATCCTCGAGCGCCTGGGCGTTGGCCCTTTCGGGCGAGGGATCGTCGATGCGCTGGATGAATTTCGGCCGCACGCGGCGGGCGGCCTCGGAGCGGCCTTCGGGCGCGAGCGGCGAGGGCGCGGCCTGCTGAGCGGCCGCCTCGAACGCGGCCGTCAGCGGATCGCGCGCCAGCGCGGCAGCGGCAGGAGGCTGGCGCCGCGCGCCCGTCTTTCTGCCCTGTCCGGCGGAACCCGTCGAACTCATCTCGCCTCCTTCGCCGCGCCGCATCCGGCGCCGTGCCGACCGGCCCCCGCCCGGTTTTCCGGTCCGCATCCGCCTGCGGCCCGAATGTCGCCACAAACCTTACGGTCAGGCTGGTGTCCGCGCAACGGACTCATTCCAGCGCCCCGTCATTTGGCGGCCGGCGTGGATTCGCGGTGACAGCGGCGGTCCATTGCCGGCCCATGCGGGCGTGACTATAGGGGAGGTGCGGCCGTTTCGCCGCGCTCCAGCCGGAGAGACATGATGAGCGAGGATGCCTCGATTTTCGTCGGCGCCAGCCGCAAGCCGGACAACAGCTACCAGAAGCCGGAAGAGCTGCTGCTCAAATACGGCAACCGGCACGGCATCGTCACCGGCGCGACCGGCACCGGCAAGACGGTCACGCTGCAGATCCTCGCCGAAGGCTTCTCCGACGCCGGCGTGCCGGTCTTCTGCGCCGACATCAAGGGTGACCTGTCCGGCATCGCCATGGCCGGCGACGACAAGGATTTCCTGCGCGAGCGCGCCGCCACGATCAAGCTCGACCCCTACGAGTACCGCCAGTACCCGGTGATCTTCTGGGACCTGTTCGGCGAGAAGGGCCATCCGATCCGCGCCACCGTGTCGGAGATGGGACCGCTGCTGCTGTCGCGGCTGATGAACCTCACCGAGGCGCAGGAGGGTGTGCTCAACATCGCCTTCCGCATCGCCGACGAGGAGGGGCTGCTGCTTCTCGACATGAAGGACCTGCAGGCGCTGCTCGCCAACGTGGCGGAGCGCGCCGACGAGATCGCCGCCCGCTACGGCAACGTCAACAAGGCCTCTGTCGGCGCCATCCAGCGCTCGCTGCTGATCCTCGAGCAGCAGGGCGGCAAGAACTTCTTCGGCGAGCCGGCGCTGCGCATCGCCGACCTGATGCGCACGACGCCGGACGGGCGCGGCGCGATCGGCGTGCTGGCCGCCGACAAGCTGATGATGAACCCACGCCTCTACGCGACCTTCCTGCTGTGGCTGCTGTCGGAGCTGTTCGAGCAGCTTCCCGAGATCGGCGATCCCGACAAGCCGCGGCTGGTGTTCTTCTTCGACGAGGCGCACCTGCTGTTCGACGAGGCGCCGAAGGCGCTGGTCGACCGCGTCGAGCAGGTGGTACGGCTGATCCGCTCGAAGGGCGTCGGCGTCTACTTCGTCACCCAGAATCCGCTCGACGTGCCCGAGACGGTGCTGGCCCAGCTCGGCAACCGCATCCAGCACGCGCTGCGCGCCTACACCCCGCGCGAGCAGAAGGCGGTGCGGACGGCCGCCGACACCTTCCGGCCCAACCCGGACTTCAACTGCGCCGAGGCGATCACCCAGCTCGGCACGGGCGAGGCGCTGGTGTCGCTGCTGGAGGCGAAGGCGATCCCCTCGATGGTGCAGCGGACGCTGATCCGGCCGCCCTCGTCGCGCATCGGCGCGATCACCGACGAGGAGCGCCGGCGCATCATCGCGGCGAGCCCGGTCGCCGGCCAGTACGACCAGACGGTCGACCGCGAATCGGCCTTCGAGCTGTTGCAGAAGCGCACCGCGGATGCGGCGAAGGCGCAGGAGGACGCCCGCGCCCAGGCCCCGTCCTCGGGCGGCGGCAGGAGCGGTCCTTGGACGCTGCCCGATTTCGGCGGACGCGGCGACGACCGCGTCGAGGAGGAGTACCGGCAACGCCGCTCGACCCGCACGACGAGCGCGCCGCGCACCTCGAACCGGCAGTCGGTGACGGAAGCCGCGCTCAAGTCGGTCGTGCGCTCGGTCGGCTCCTCGCTCGGCCGCGCGCTGGTGCGCGGCATCCTCGGCAGCCTGAAACGCTAGGCGGGTAGCGGGAACTCCGCCAGGAAGTCGTTGACGACCTTCTTGGGCAGGACCTGCAGTTCCGGTGCGTCGAACGGCAGGTGTGGCAGGAATGTCCTCACCAGTTCCGCTACTGCCGCGGCTTGAGCATGGTCCCGGCGGGCCTTCGGTCGCTCGCGCTCGGGCCTCTTGGAAAGCCAGTGCTTGTGGACTGCAAACACCCGCGGATCGGGAGCGACGATCCAGAGTGGAAAGCCGCGTTCGTCGATCACCATCTGACGAAATGGCACTGCGTTTTCCAGCCAGACGAGCCCTTCGATTTCGGCGGCTTCGAGATCTTCCTGCTCTCCGACCGGACGCGGCGCCTCCGCCCAGGGAGGACTACGCACCGGCTTTATGAGGTCGACCAGGTAGCCCTCGCTATTGCTGGCGCGAAACGGGTTTGCCGAGCGCTTGAAGGAACGATCGGTGCTCTGGATGATCTGAAGGAGATTGTTGCCACCGAATTCCGCGTCGGCGACGAGATGGAGCCGGGAACGGGAATCGAGCAGGAGGTCGATGTCGTTCGTTGCCGTGATGCCGGGATCGACAAACACGCCGCAGGCTGCCTCGTAGGCGTAGACGGCGTTCGTTCCGGCAACGCGCAGACCCGTCCCCAGCAGCCCGCGTTTGTTGAGCGCGTGCAGGATTCGGGCGGGGGTTTGCGGGATGCGTCCGAGTCCGAGGGCTCGGTTGATCGCCGCCTGCCGCGCCAGCGCCGCTTCGATCTGCTGGCGCGCTTCGCTTGCCTTGGCCCTTTCTTCGTCGAAGCGCTGCTTGACCTCCTCGGTTTCCGCGCTGCGGCGCCCGAGCGAAGTCTGCCTGCGTCGGCCCTGCTCGTCGTAGTAGGATTTGAGGAGGTAGTCCGTTCCCTTTGTCTGCGACCAGACGAGGGAGCCGCGGTAGCGCCGCTCGTTCGCGGCTGCCTCCTGCCACGCCTCGAAGCGTTGCCGCGTGTTTATCAGCTCGCGGCGCTGGTCGTTGTTCAGTTCGACGAAATCCACCAAGTTCCAACACTCGACAGGAAAAGAGCCAGCAAGTGTTGGAACTTAGTGCAAATCGGGAACGAAATCAACGGTTCCAACAGTCAGGCCGGGTTTTCCGCCTGACTGTTGGAACTAGACCGTCCGCGCGAGCGCGGTGACGAGCACCGGGGTCTTGTTGGGCACGCGGTCGTAGAGGTCGATGATGTCCTGGTTCATCAGCCGCACGCAGCCGGACGACACCGACTTGCCGATCGACCACCATTCCGGCGAGCCGTGCAGGCGGTAGAGCGTGTCCTCGCCGTCCTGGAACAGGTAGAGCGCGCGCGCGCCGAGCGGGTTGTCGAGGCCGCCGGGCATGCCGCCATTGGCGGCGCTGTACTTGGCGAGCTCAGGCTGGCGGCCGATCATCTCGTCCGGCGGCGTCCACTTCGGCCATTTCTGCTTCCACTGGATGACGGCGCGGCCGGCCCAGGCGAAGCCCTCGCGGCCGAGGCCGACGCCGTAGCGCAGCGCCTCGCCGTTCTCACGCACGAGGTAGAGGTGATGCGAGCTGGTGTCGACCACCACCGTTCCCGGCCGCTCGCCGGTCGGGTCCGGCACGACCTGGCGGTAGAATTCCTGGTTGACCCGCTCGATCGGGATCGCCGGCACGACGAAGCCGTCGTCGACCATTTCGGCATACATGGCCCGGTAGCCCTCCGGCGCGGCCGGGGGCGGAGGCGGCGTGACGCTGCTGGTCTGGACCCGGCTGGTCGCGCAGCCGCCCATGATGAGGGTGGCGGCGCCGGCGCCGGCCGCTCCGAGCAGCCTGCGGCGCGTGAAGGTCGAGGTCGAATGCGTGTCGTTCATGATGATCCCGTCGATTCCCGCCAATGAACGGCCGTGCAGCATGCGGGGTTCCCGCAGCCGCTGCCGCTTCGGCGGGTTGCTGGCTGTCAGGCCGATGGTGCCCCGGCCATGGTGAATGAACCGCTAACGCCGCGAAGAGGCCGAATTCAGACGATGCCTTCGAGCGACGGGAGCACGAGGTGCGGCGGAAGGTCCCGATATTCGTCCGGCTGGCCCGTGCGGTTGATCCACACGGTATGGAAGCCGAACTTGCGCGCGCCGGCGACGTCCCACCTGTTGGAGGAATGGAACGACACCTTGCCGGGATAGAGCCGCCAGGCCGTCGTCACCATGTCGTAGACGGACGGGTCGGTCTTGAAGCGGCGCACCTCGTCGACGGAGAAGATGCCGTCGAGCAGCGGCTCCAGCGCGGCCGAGCGGACGGCCGCCTCCAGCATCGCCGGCGAGCCGTTGGAGAGGATCGCCAGCCGCGCGCCTTCCGCCTTCAGCGCCTTCAGCACGAACGGCACTTCGGGATAGCAATCGAGGTGGCGGTAGGCGTCGAGCAGCTTGCCGCGCAGGTCGCGCCGCACCGACGGCACCTTGGCCAGCGCGTAGTCGAGCGCGTCCTCCGTCAGCTTCCAGAAGTCGGCATAGGCGCCCATCAGGGTGCGCGTCCACGAATATTCGAGCTGCTTGGCGCGCCACAGCTCGGACAGGAGCTGGCCTTCCGGCCCCGCCTCGGCGGCGTGGCGGCGCACGGCGGCGTGCACGTCGAACAGCGTGCCGTAGGCATCGAAGACATAGGCGGAGTGGTTCATGAGGGCTTCCGATCGGGCGCCCGAATTGAACGCAAGCGCCATTCGCGGTCAAGTTGCAGGACGCGGCTGGCCCAGCCGTTTGGCGCGCAGCGGCATTGACCTGCGGCACGCGGGCCTGTCGAATGACGGCAGGACGAACGGAAAAGGGAGCCGAAGATGAGCCTGGCGAGACCTGCTTCCTCCGCCACATGGACCTATGTCGACGGCAGCTGGCACGAGGGCAACGTGGCGATCGTCGGGCCACGCAGCCACGTCATGTGGCTCGCCTCCTCGGTCTTCGACGGCGCCCGCTGGTTCGAGGGCGTGGCGCCGGACCTCGATCTCCACGCCGCCCGCGTCAACGCCTCGGCGCGCGCGCTCGGCCTGGAGCCGACGATGACGCCGGAGGAGATCGTCGGGCTGACCTGGGAGGGGCTGAAGAAGTTCGACGGCCGGACCGCCATCTACATCAGGCCGATGTACTGGGCCGAGGACGGCGGCTACATGGGCGTGCCGGCCGATCCCGCCACGACGCGCTTCTGCCTGTGCCTCTACGAGGCGCCGATGATGCCGCCGTCGGGCTTCTCGCTGACGGTCTCGCCGTTCCGCCGCCCGACGCTGGAGACGATGCCGACCAACGCCAAGGCGGCCTGCCTCTACCCCAACAACGGCCGAATCATCATGGAGGCCAAGAGCCGCGGCTTCGACAACGCGCTGGTGCGCGACATGCTCGGCAACGTCGCCGAGACCGGCTCCTCCAACGTGTTCATCGTCAAGGACGGCCGCGCCCTCACGCCGGCGGCCAACGGCACCTTCCTCGCCGGCATCACCCGGCAGCGCTCGATGCTGCTGCTGAAGGAGGCCGGCTTCGAGGTGGCCGAGGCGACGCTGTCGGTCGCCGACTTCCTCGGCGCCGACGAGATCTTCTCGACCGGCAACCACTCCAAGGTCGTGCCGGTCGTCCGCATCGAGGACCGCGACATGCAGCCGGGCCCGGTCGCCAAGAAACTGCGCGATCTCTACTGGGCCTGGGCGCATTCGACGCCGACAGGTTGAGGCGCGCGGGGCGAACCATATATAAGCCCCGTGGTTGACGGATTCTGGCCGCGCCAAACGGCTGCCGCCGACGATTGTTGATGAATTTTCAGGGAGACCACCGCCATGGCATTCGAACTTCCCGCCCTGCCTTACGACTACGAGGCGCTTCAGCCCTACATGTCGAAGGAGACGCTGGAATATCACCACGACAAGCACCACAAGGCCTATGTCGACAACGGCAACAAGCTTGCCGCCGAGGCCGGCATGGACAAGCTGTCGCTGGAGGAGATCGTCAAGCAGTCCTACGGCAAGAACGCCGGGCTCTTCAACAACGCCGCCCAGCACTACAACCACGTCCACTTCTGGAAGTGGATGAAGAAGGGCGGCGGCGGCAACAAGCTGCCGGGCGCGCTGCAGAAGGCCTTCGACAGCGACCTTGGCGGCTACGACAAGTTCAAGGCCGACTTCGCCAATGCCGGCGCCACCCAGTTCGGCTCCGGCTGGGCCTGGGTCTCGGTCAAGAACGGCAAGCTCGAGATCACCAAGACGCCGAACGGCGAGAACCCGCTCGTCCACGGCGGCAAGCCGATCCTCGGCGTCGACGTGTGGGAGCATTCCTACTACATCGACTACCGCAACGCCCGGCCGAAATATCTCGAGGCCTTCATCGACAGCCTGATCAACTGGGACTACGTGCTGGAATGCTACGAGAAGGCGCGCGGCTGAGCCGCGCTCCGGCGCTCGATCGAAGCCCCGCCACCGGCGGGGCTTCTGCTTTGTAGGCAGCCCGCGGCGATCACCAAAGCGTGAAGCCCCGCCTGCCGGATTTGACTTCTCCGTGCCCGGCTTTCGGCCAAGATCGGCTGCCGCCTCCCGGCGTGCGAACCGTCCACAGGAGAACCGCATGAGATTGCCAGCCCTCGTCGTGTCCGCCGCCATGCTGGCGGCAGTCACGGCCGCCAGCGCCGATCCGATTGCCGACCGCAAGGAGATCATGAAGGACCGTTCGGCCGAAATGAAAGTTCTGGCCCCGATCGCACAGGGCAAGGCACCCTTCGATGCCGCCACCGTTCTCGCCGAGCTCGAGAAGATGAACGCCAACGCGATGGAGACGGATGTCGACGCGCTGTGGCCGGCCGGCTCGGACAAGGGCGACACCAAGTCGTCGCCGAAGATCTGGGAGGACATGGCGGGCTTCAAGGCGGCCATGGACAAGTTCAAGGCCGACGCGGCGGCCGCAGCCGCGGCCAAGCCGCAGGACGTGCAGTCCTTCCAGCAGGTGTTCGGCGCGGTCGCGTCCAATTGCGGGGCCTGCCACCAGAAATACCGGCTCTAGCGCACCCCATGCGCTGGCGCGCGCCCGTCCTGGGGGCGACGGCGGTCGCCGCCGCTGCCGCCTTCGCCTTGTGGTTCGCCAGCGCGCCGACGCGGCTCGATCCTGCCGCGCTCGCCGCGGCACCCCAAGGCGACGCCGCGCGCGGCGAGCAGGTCTTCGCGGCCGCCGGCTGCGCCTCGTGCCATGCCGCGCCCGGCGCGACCGGCGAGGCGCGGCTTCGGCTCGCCGGCGGCGTCGCGCTCGTCACGCCGTTCGGCAGGTTCGTGGCGCCCAACATCTCGCCCGACCCGCGCGACGGCATCGGCGGCTGGTCGTTCGCCGATTTCGCCAACGCGCTGATGCGCGGCGTGACGCCGGACGGGACCCATCTCTACCCGGCCTTTCCGTACACGTCCTACGCGCGCATGACGCTCGCCGACGCGGCCGATCTCTACGCCTTCATGACGACGCTGCCGCCGGTCGAGGGCAGGGCGGCCGCGCACGAGCTCGGCTTCCCCTTCAACGTCCGGCGCGGGCTCGGCCTGTGGAAGCGGCTGTTCCTAGACACGCAGCCGGTCGTCGCGCTGAAGGACCCGTCGCCGGCCGTCGCGCGCGGGCAATACCTGGTCGAGGCGCTGGGCCATTGCGGCGAGTGCCACACGCCGCGCAACCTCGCCGGCGGGCTCGACACCGCGCGCTGGCTCGCCGGCGCGTCGGCCGCCGCCGGCCCGGGCAAGGTGCCCAACATCACGCCGGGCGGCACCAAGGCGGGCGGCTGGAGCGAGGACGAGATCGCCGAGTTCCTGAAGAGCGGCTTCACGCCGGACTTCGATTCGGCCGGCGGCGCGATGGCCGAGGTGATCCTCAACACGGCGGAGCTGCCCGACACCGACCGTGCGGCGATCGCCGCCTATCTCAAGGCCGTGCCGGCCATTCCCGACTGAGGGCGGGCCGTCGAGAGCGGCTGGTTTCACGGAATAGGCAGGACCGTTCTATCTCTTTTTCAAGCCGCATTTCCGGACGCAAAACCGCTCCGCACTTTTGCTGGAAATGCTCTAGCGCTCGCCCAGCAGCTCGAAGCCGGCGCCGTTGAAGAAGATCCCGTAGTCGCAGGTCAGCTCCTCGCGCACGCCGATGTCGCGCAGGGCATACATCGCCTTCTCGTCGGAGATGTCGCAGTTCGGGTCGTCCGAATGGTTCATGTAGCGGGAATCGTCGCCCTCGTAGACGATGTAGTTCGGATCGTCCCTGCTCGGATAGCAGTAGCGGTCGAGGAAGGCCTTCAGCGGACCTTCCTGCGCCTCGTAGAAGTCGACGGGGATGTGCCTGTCGATCAACGGATCGAACTTCCAGATCAGCTCGCCCCTGGCGATCGGGCGCTTGGTGAAGACGCCGATCCCTTCGATCGGCGACCTGTCGAGATAGACTTCGATGAGGAACATCGCGCACTTCCGTTGAGGCCGCGCCGGCCGGCGGCGGCGCAATCTGCACCGGCCGGCGTTCTGCGCAAAGGGGCAGTTTCCGGCCGCGCGCGACAATCCACATCTCGCTCGCGCGGCGCCCCGGCCCGCCTGGTCCGGGGATGGGCGGACGGCCTCCCGGAAGCTGGAGCCAGCATCGCGGAAGCTTCTCGTAACTTGTCACATCGAAACGGTATGTTTTATAGAACCTTAACTTGACCGGAGTTTGTATTGTCAGGTCAATATGTGAACACCGCCCGTTTTATTGCAACAAACATTTGACAGTCGCCCCGCTCTGTCGCATGAGGGGCGAGCGGTACGAATCATAATAAATTATGCGCAAGACGCGTTTCGGAACGCTTCCTGCCCGCGGGCGGGGAAAGCAGCAATCCTTTCAGATTGTACATTGGGGCCCCAAAACATGAGCGAGTCAGACAGCAACCTGCAGAGTGACGGAACTCTGATCGAACTAACGGCCGACGTCGTGGCCGCCTATGTCAGCAACAATCCGGTCCAGATCGGCGACCTGCCGAACCTGATCGCCGACGTTCACGCCGCGCTCGCGCGCGTCGGCGGAGCGGCCGAGCCGGCGCCGGCCGAGAAGCCGAAGCCCGCCGTCAATCCGAAGCGCTCGGTGTTCGACGACTATATCGTCTGCCTGGAGGACGGGAAGAAGTTCAAGTCGCTGAAGCGCCACCTGATGACCCACTACAATTTGACGCCCGAGGAATACCGGGAGAAGTGGGGTCTGGACCCGAGCTACCCGATGGTCGCGCCGAACTATGCCGCGGCGCGCTCGCAGCTCGCCAAGAAGATGGGCCTGGGCCGCAAGCGGCGCGGCCGCTGAGCCGGCTTCAGGAGCCCGACAGGGAAAAAGGGGCGGCGCTTGCGCCGCCCTTTTCGTTTGCGCCGCGAAGGCGGTCGAAGGCCTGCTTCAGCGCGATGTGGCGGTCGAGGTCGTAGCTCCAGTGCCGCGACAGGCCCTTCTGCCGTTCGCGCCGCAGCCGGCGCGCCAGCCGCGCCATCATGCCGGCCCGAGCCGCCAACGGCATCGCCAGCGCCGCGGCGAGGTCGATCCCGCAGGCGAGCTGCAGCGCCGCCGTCTGCCGCGCCTCCGCCGCCGCGCGGCGCTTGCTTTCCTGGAAGGTGGCGATTTCGCTGCTGATCTGGTCCATGGCCCGTGCTCCGGATTGTCGTGCGACTATCCGGGCGGCGGCGCGGGCGGTGGATAGATTCAGCCGCTGCGGAATGGGGAGAAGCGGGAAAGCGCTGCCGTTCCAACGGCTTGATGCAGGCCATGCCTATTCTTCGTTCTATTTTTGTTCACAGTCCGGGCTGCCTCCGATATAAGAAGAAATTCCTATACCGGAGGAGCATGATGAAGAGGGTTGCGGCAGCGGGGATGTGTCGGGACGAGGCGGACGAGGAGCTCGATTCCGATGTCCTGCCAGCCTCCGCCGACGGACGCCAGACGAGCGACGAGCGCGTGCTGGCGAACTGCGAATGCGTGATCGACCTGGCCGCCGCTTTCTTCAACGTCCCCAGCAAGGAACTGCGGCGGCCGGGGCGCTGCGCCGACGACGTTTCGCGGGTGAGGCAGATCGCCATGTATGTCGCCCATGTCGTGCTCGGCCTGTCGATGGGCGAGGTCGGCCGCGGCTTCGGGCGCGACCGCACCACGGTCATGCACGCCTGCCACACGATCGAGGATCTGCGCGACGACGAGGACGCCGACGCGATCGTGGTACGCATGGAACGGGTCGTGGCCGCCGCCTTCCGCGGCCATCGCCTCTGACGCAATCGAAGCCGGGAGCCGAGGCAGAATGACCGACAGGGACATGCAACGCGTGCTGCGCTTCCTCGCGGGCGGCGAGGCGGGCATCCGCGACGGCGCGGCGGCCGGGCGCGTGCTGCTCGACGGCGGCGGGCGCGGGGTGATCGGCACCGTGCAGACCGTGATCGACGGCCTCGTCGCGCAGGGGCTATGCCGGCGCGACGGCGGCCGGCTGGCGATCACGGAAGCGGGCACGGCCAACAGGCGCCGGGCCGAGGCCGGCGCGGACGGCTTCCTCGCCCAGCACAGGACGCTGGAGGCGTGCGAGGTGGAGACCGGGGAGGGGCCGCAGCGCGCCGTCGTCAATCTCGACGAATCGCCGCTGCGCTCGATCGCGCGCCGTCTCGACCGCAACGGCCGCCGGCTGCTCGACGACGACGAGGTGGCGGCCGGCGAGAGGCTGCGGGCCGATTATACGCGCGGCCAGATGATGCCGCGGCTCGGCGCCAACTGGCAGGCGGCGGTCGCCTCGGGCCGCCGCGACGGCCGCGGCGGCATCGCCGACCTGACCGATGCGGCGCTTGCCGCGCGCATCCGGGTCGAGAAGGCGCTCGTCGCCGTCGGGCCGGAGCTCTCCGGCGTCCTCCTCGACGTCTGCTGCTTCCTCAAGGGGCTCGAACTGGTCGAGCAGGAGCGCGGCTGGCCGGTGCGCTCGGCCAAGGTCGTGCTGAAGACGGCGCTGGCCGCGCTGAGCCGGCATTACCGTCCGCCGGCGCGGCAGGCGCCGCGGCATATCCTGCATTGGGGCACGGAAGGCTACCGGCCGACGCTATGAGGCGGGTTCAGGCGGTCGAATGGCTGCGTGTGGCGGCCTCGGCGGTCTGCCGGATGCGCTTGACCATCGAGCGCAGCCCGTTGGCGCGCTGCGGCGTCAGGTGCTCCTCCAGCCCGAGCGCGCGTAGCGCGGCCTCCGCGTCGACGCGCAGGATCTCGCTCGCGCGCTTGCCGGAGAACAGGGCAAGCACGATGGCGACCAGGCCGCGTACGATGTGGGCGTCCGAATCGCCGCGGAAGGTGAGCACCGGGTCGTCGCCCGGCCCGTGCTCGACATGCAGCCAGACCTGGCTGACGCAGCCCGGCACCTTGTGGGTGTCGTCGCGGAACTCTTCGGGATAGGGCTCGAGGCCCGAGCCGAGGTCGATGATGTAGCGGTAGCGCTCTTCCCACTCGTCGAGGAAGGCGAAATCCTGGCTGATGGCGTCGATGCTGGTCATCCCGGCACGGATATAGTGCCGGCGGGCCGCCGCGTCACGAAAAAAGGCCGGGCGCGCCTGCGACCCGGCGTCCGGGCTCAGCGGGCCGGGGCGACCGACCCGGTGGCGATCACGTCGGCAACCTGGTCGCGCGGCGCGGCGGCGGTTGCGCCATCCTCGCCGTAGCGGCTGTCGAGCGCCTCGTAGGCGAATTTGGCACCCTCGCGGGCACGGACGCCGATCGTATGCAGCGCCGCCTTACCGGTCTCGCACACGTCGGGCTTGCGGGCGCACATGCCGGCGACGTCCTGGATGGCGCCGCGGGCGGCGACCAGCGCCTCGACCGGGCTCACGGCCTCCCCCTGGCTACCGCTTCCCGTGCCGAACGGGATGACGAGCAGTACCAGCGACAGCCAGAAGATGGATTTGATGATGAATCCCATGACGTCCCTCGATCGCCTTGCCGGACGAATGTCCCCTCTGCACGCCACCATAGGCCGGGCCACCGAAGGACCGATTGCCCGGACCGGGCGCATTTGACGCGGATTCGATTCAAATTTTAGCGGTCGGCCTTCGACTCGAATGCGGATCGCATCCGAACGGTTCCGGCAAGCCTTCGTCAATCATGCAAGTTGTTGAAGGGATTGGTGATTTCGAGGATATCCCAGGCATGGAGAGGCTGGGCGGGTCACCTCGCGCCACCCGCCGCGGCCTTACGGTCCGTTTACCATGCGGGGAAAACGGGTGTCATAAACCGTCCGGGGAGGGGGTTTTGGGCTCCGGCGGGCGGCGCGGACGCCGCTCATTTATCCATTCATTAAAGGCTGGATGAGAGTTTCGGACCGACGAGGTCGGCCCTGTCGGTCGGCCCTCCGTGAGTGCCCCGTCGAGTGCCCCAGCGAGTGCATTGAGTGAGTGCTGCGATTGCCAGATTGAGCGACGTCCCGGCGGGGCTGCTGGCCGCCTGCGACCGTCTCGTGCATCCGCGCGTGGGCGCGGCCGCCGAGCGGGAGCATCAGTCGCGGCTGATCGCCGTGCTGCTCGCCGCGCCCTTCGCCACCGGTATCGCGCTCGCCTTCGCCCCGGTGCCCGGCGTCGGCCTGCTGCTCGCCGTCCCGAGCGCGGTCGCGGCAGTCGCCTGGGCGCTGGCGCTCGCGGTCTCGCTGCGCGGCAGCCGCGTCGAGGCCGAGCGCATCGCGCTTGCCTTCGCCGTCGCCGGGGTGGCCACGGCGATCGCCTATTTCGGCCCGGCCTCGCCGCTCGCGCTGATGAGCGCGGCGCTCGGCTTCGAGGCCTGCTGGATCGGCAGGAGCCGCAAGGCGGCGCTGGCCGGGATCGGCGCGGCACTTGCCGCGCTCGGGCTGGGCATCGCGCTCGCCGTCGGAACGGACGCGGGCGGCGCATGGCAATGGCTGCCGCCGCTGCTCTATGCTGGCTTCTCCTGGCCGCGCCTGCGCGGGCTGATGTCGGAGACCGAGGCGACGATCCCCGGCGCGGCCGCGGCCGAGGAACCGTTCGCGCAGGCGCTGCTCGCGCTCGCGCCCAGCGGCGAGATCGTCTCGGCCACGCAGGCGGCGGCCGACGCGCTCGGCCTGCCCGTCGAGCTGCTGAACGGCTCGGCGCTGCTCGACAGGGTGCATGTGGCCGACCGGGTCGCCTTCCTCGCCGCTTCCGGCGGCGCGCTGCGGCACGGCGAGCGCCGCGCCTGCGAGATGCGGCTGCGCGTGGCCGAGCAGGGCAGGGCGTCCAGCTATAGGCTGTTCGAGGCCGAGTTCGCGCCGGCGTCCCGGGGCGAGGCTCGCGTGCTGCTGCGCGACGCTTCCGCGCTGGCGGCCCTGCGCGACGCGCTGGCCGAGGCGAAGGCGGCGGCCGACAGCACCGACGTCGCCAAGAGCCGCTTTCTCGCCGCCGTCAGCCACGAGCTGCGCACGCCGCTCAACTCCATCATCGGCTTCTCCGACATGCTGATCCACGGCATCGCCGGCCCGCTGGCCGACGAGCGGCAGCGCGAATATGTCGACCTGATCCGCCAGTCGGGCGGCCATCTGCTGTCGGTGGTCAACGCGATCCTCGACGTCTCCAAGATCGAGGCCGGCGCCTACGGCATCCGGCCGGAGCCGTTCGCCGTCGGCGAGGCGGTGGAGCTGTGCCGCTCGATGACGCACCAGCAGGCGCTGGAGAACGGGCTGGGCCTGATCGCCGAGGTGGCGCCGGGCACCGGCGAGATCTGCGCGGACCGCCGCGCGGTGCAGCAGATCATCATCAACCTGCTGTCGAACGCGATCAAGTTCACCCCGCGCGGCGGCCGCATCGTGCTCGACGCGCGGCGGCGCGGTGCCTGGCTGCGCATCTCGGTCGCCGACACCGGCATCGGCATCGCCGAGGACGATCTGCAGCGCATCGGCGAGCCGTTCACGCAGGTCCGCAACGACTTCACCCGCCAGTTCGACGGCGCCGGCCTCGGCCTGTCGCTGGTCAAGGGGCTGGTGCGCCTGCACGAGGGCGAGATGACGATCGAGAGCGCGCCCGGCGAGGGCACCACCGTCACGGTGCTGTTGCCCGTCGCAGGGCCGAAGGGCGAGCCGGCGCAGGACGGCGGCCCGGCCGCGCGCACGCTCGGCTTGCCGAAGATCGAGACCGGAGGCTTCGATGAGAAAATCCGCAAGTCGGCTTGAAGAGCCGTCGAGCCTGGGCGAGCTGCTGCGCGAAGGCCTCGTGCTGACCGGCGGCGCGATCCTGGCGCGGCCGGCGCTCGTCGGCGGCACCACGGCCTTCCTCGTGGCGACGGCCTTCGTCTCGGCCAACGCGCTGTGGTATCAGCCCTACCAGCACACCAGCGCCTTCTTCACGACGCGCGCGCTGATCCAGCACGAGTCGCCTGCGGCTGCTCCGAAGCCGCAGCCTCGTCCCGCCGCCGCGCGCACCGATACGCGTCCGGCCGCGCAGCAGCCGGCCGCGCAGACCGGACCCGAGACGACGTCGTCGCTGCCGGCCGGCGATCCGCAGGTGGCGCTCGTCCAGCAGATTCTGAAGAAGCTCGAGCTCTACGAGGGCGAGGTCGACGGGCTGGCCGGACCGCAGACCTCGGGAGCGGTAGAGCACTACCAGCGGCTGGTCGGCATGACGCCGAACGGCCATGTCGACGAGGCGCTGCTGCGCCAGCTCGGCATCGGGGCGCAGGCGGCGGAGACAGCACCCGCGGCGGAGGCCGCGAAGCCGGTGGTCGAGAAGGTGGCGGTGACGATCCCTTCCAACGTGCCGGTGCCGCAGCCGCGGCCGACCGGCGACGGCAAGGTGGTGCAGGCGGGCTACAAGGAGCCCGACCCGACGATCGTGCGCATCCAGGCCGGGCTCAAGGCGTTCGGCAATGACGGGATCGAGCTCGACGGCGTCGTCGGCGCGCGCACCCGCGGCGCGATCAAGGAATTCCAGTCGCTGTTCGGGCTGAAGGTGACCGGCGAGCCGGACGCGGCCGTCTACGCCAAGATGCGCGAGATCGGCCTGACCGAATGAGCGCCGCCGCCTTGCGGCGAAGTTGAAATGCCTGTCTGCTGCCGCCGCGAATCCGCGCGGGGAGCGCCGGCATGAGGGTGACATCCGAACTCTGGGTCTCGGCGCTGGTGCGCAGGGCCTTCGGCGCAGGCGGCTTTGCCGCCGTCGAGCGCAGGGGCGCGGCCGAGGCGGGGGCCGTCTTCGTCGTCGCGCGCTCGCGGCTCGGCGAATTGCGGCTGTTCGGCCCGGCGCCGCAGACGAGCTACGACGAGGCGCGGCCGTCCGACCGGCTGTTCACGGAGCTGGCGAGCGGCACGGATGCGGAAGCGATAAGCGCCCGGATCGCACGCGAGGCCCGCTTCGACCCGGATCTGTGGCTGGTCGAGGTCGAGGTCGGCGAGGCGCTGCTCGCCGAGCTGGTTCCGCTCAGGACGCCTTGAGCGACCTGCGCGCCGGCGCCGGCTTGTCGTCGGAATTTGCGGCGGCCGCGGGCTGGTCCTGCACCACGACGCTGCGCGGCGCCTTGTCCCGCCATGCCGAGACCTGCCGACGGGCGTCGTCGACGTCGAGCGCGCGGTAGCGGTCGACGAAGTCGCGGATCGCCGCGGTCGTGCCGATGCGCGGCGGGAAGGCGAGAGCGGCAACGAGGAAGGCTTCCGCCGCGCTCAGCCCGGCCGCCTTGAGGGCGGTCGCGAGGCCGGCCCCTTCCTCGTCCTCGATCATGCGCCGCGCACCCTCGAAACCCATGTCGAAGGCGTCGGCCACCGCCGTGTGGAACAGCGCGGCCACGCCGGTCATGCCGGTCGCCACCATGCGCGCATAGGCGGCATGCGCCGCCACCCAGTCGATCGGCCCGTCGGGCCGCACGGCACGCGCTGCGGGCTGGGCCGGCTCCATCATCGCGCGCAACTGCTCGCGCGTCTCCTCGGCGGCGACGCCGGCGGGCTTGCGCTCGGCGGCCTTCGGGGCGGGGACGGATTCGGCCGGAGCGCCGGGCGCGTCGCCGAGCGGGGCGATGCCGAGCGCGTTGATGAGGGCCGCGATGTTGCCGTTGAGGCTCGGCCGCCGCGCGATGGCGCGCGCATGGCTGATGCCGTTGCGGCCGATCAGGCCGATCAGGTCGATGTCGGCGAGCGCGCGCGAGCGCAGCAGCAGCGGCGCCGAGATCGCCACCGGACAATCGGCGAGCCGGCGCAGCAGCGTCGGCGGGGCAGGGAAGGTCTCCGACAGCGCGGCCGCCGCGAAGCGCTTGCTCTCCTCGTTGACGAGGGGAAGCAGCGGCAGCGCCAGATCGTCGAGCTGCGCGGCATCGCGGCCCGTCGGCCGGGTCAGCGAGCAATAGGCCGTGACGGCAGACCGGAACAGACGGTCGGACTTGGAGAGGCTATCCTCCCCGGCGGCATGGACTGGGAAATCTGGACGCACGCAACAGACCCGCGACTTGGCACACGCGGCGCGAACCAGGATGGAGCGCGACGCTCCGCTAAATATGCACCGAATGTGTTAGTGAGCTGTTAACTCTAAGCTGCGCTTATCGGTGTGGTTCGATTTCGCGTTGGATGCGTTGGTTGCGTCGAGCTCCGAGGAGAGCGCGAGGTCATGGCGGAGATCATCCCACTGGAATCCCGTCGCCGGCAGGCGACGGCGGCGGCTGCGCCGCGGCCGGACAAGCCGGCCGCGATCGTCATCTTTCCGGGCGTTCGCTACGAGAAGCCGCGTGACGGCGGGTCGGCGAGCCCGGCATCGTCGCGTCACCGCCCGCCCAAGGCGAATTAGCGCAGCGCGCAGGAGACGCCGGACAGGAAGTCGTCGATGGCCGTCCGCCATGTGCGGTCCGGCACGAAGGCGCGCACCACGACGATCCCCTGGTCGATGTCGGACTCCACGAAGACCGAGTTGATGAACTCCTCGGGGAGCTGCTTGCGCACCTCGATCGTCTGCGCCGGCGTCAGCACCACGAAATTGACCTTGCCGTCGGCCGAGGTCCGGTCGTTGAAGCTGAAGATGTTCTGGCCGTTGCGGTCGTAGACCGACATCGACCAGAACGGCACGCGCCCCGGCGCCTGCACGTGGACGACGCCGTCGTCGAGGTCGAAGCGGCAGGCGACGGCCGAGAACAGCGGGTCGACCGAGCGGATCAGCGGCGTGGTCGCGGTCGTGCCGGTGATGCTGGTGGGCGTGTAGAAGTCTGAGACCTGCGAGAGTTGCGACCAGGCGTCCCGCTCGGTGAAGTGCGGCAGCAGGAACAGGACCGAGATGTGGACGATGCCGGCGCCGACCAGCCCGACCAGCAGGGCGTAGACGAGCCTATTCATCGCAGCCCGTCCTCAGCACCTGCGGCAGCTCGATCTCCAGCACGCGCGCGGCCGTCGCCGAGGGCGTGTCGTAGAGGGTGAGCACGAGCTGCATCGGCCCCTTGCCGGTGACGCCCAGCCAGTTGCCCGGCGCCGGATGGCTGCTGATGGTGATCTTGATGGCGCCGTCGACCGTACGCAGCATCTCCAGCGAATGCAGCGCCGGCACGCGGCGGGTGGGCGGCGGCAGCACGATGCGCTGCTCGTCGGCGGCGTAGATCGTCCAGAAGCGGGCCGAGGGCAGGGCGCCCTCGATCGTGTAGGTGCATTCGCGCCTGAGCGCCGCGCCGCCGGAATCACGCTGCGCGGCGAAGGCGATGCCCTCGGCGCGGCCGAGCGCCAGCCCGCCCTCGCGCGCGAAGCGGGCCTTGGAATAGGTGTCGGCGTTGCGGGTGCCGACGTCGGGATAGGCGGTCCAGCCGCCGATCGCCACCGCGCCGATGCCCTCGCTCGCGTTGAGCGCCAGCCATACGCTTCCCGCGCCGCCGCCGATGGCGATGACCAGCACCAGCACTGTCAGGAAAAGCGTTCGGAACATGGGCGAGCTGAAACAAACGGGTCCGAACGTCTAGCCCGCTGCCGCGCGGGGCACAAGACGAGCCCCCGCCGGCTGGACGGGGCCGCCGGCCGGCGGCACGCGGCGGGCAAGGCCTGCCTCAAAGCGACGACAGCTTCTCGGAGTGCTGCGGCACTTCCATCGGCGGGGTCTTGCGGAAGACCTGCGACATGTCCTTGAGGAACTTGGTCATGGCCGTGGTGAGCGCGGGCGGCCGCTCGGCGGTCGCGTCCTTCGCCCCCTTGGCGGCCTTGGCCGCGGCGGCGATCGCCTTCGCGTCGGGCAGCGGGTTGTCGATGCCCGGGATCGGCTTCAGCTCGATGTTCTGGTGCGCATAGGCCATGACGCGCTGCCACACCATCGCCGGCAGCGAGCCGCCGGTCATGTTGCGGGTCGGCGTGAAGTCGTCGTTGCCGAGCCAGACGGCGGCCGTGTAGTTGCCTGTGAAGCCGACATACCAGGCGTCGCGATAGGCCTGCGTGGTGCCGGTCTTGCCGGCCGACTTGAGGCCGGGGAGGGCGGCGCGCCGGCCCGTGCCCCACTCCGGCACGTGCGACAGCATGGTGTTCATCTCGGCCACGGCCTTCTCGGTGACGACGCGATGCGGCGCCGGTTCGTCGCGCTCGAAATCGTAGAGCACGTCGCCGGAGAAATTGGCGAGCTGCTGGATGCCGTGCCGGTTGCCGGCAAAGCCGCCGTCGGCGAGCGTGTTGTAGCCCGTCGCCTGGTCGAGCACGGTCATGCCGGAAATGCCGAGCGCCATGGTCTTGTGCAGCGAGATCTCCGATTCGACGCCCATCGCGCGGGCGAGGTCGGCGACCTTCTGGGTCGACAGGAAGTCCTTCACCAGCCGCACCGGCACGGTGTTGATCGACTTGGCCAGCGCCTCGGCCAGCGTGACGCGGCCGGAATAGCTGCGGCCGTAGTTTTTCGGCGCCCAGCCGCCCCAGACGACCGGCCCGTCGGAGACGACCGATTCGGGCGTCAGCCCGGCCTCCATGGCGGCGGTGTAGACATAGGTCTTGAAGGACGAGCCGGTCTGGCGCAGCGCCTTGGTGGCGCGGTTGAACTGGCTGGAGCCGTAGTCGCGGCCGCCGACCATGGCGCGCACCGCGCCGTTGTTGTCGAGCACGACGATCGCGCCCTCGGTCACGCCGTACTGCTTGCCGTACTGGCGCAGGTGGTATTCGAGCGATTCCTCGGCCGCCTTCTGGATGCCCATGTCGATGGTCGTGCGGGCGACGAACTTGCGCAGGCCGTGCTGCTGGCCGACGCGCTTGGCCTCGTCGAAGGCCCAGTCGAGGAAATAGTCGGGGCTGTCGATCGAATCGCGGTCGACGGGCGTGGCCGGCCGGATGCGGGCCGACAGCACCTGGCCCTCGGTCATGTAGCCGGCCTCGACCATGGCGCTGAGCACGGTGTTGGCGCGCTCGCGCGCGGCGGGCAGGTTGACGTGCGGCGCGTAGCGGGTCGGCGCCTTGAACAGGCCGGCCAGCATCGCCGCCTCGGCGACCGAGACGTCCTTGATGGACTTGCCGAAATAGAACTGCGCTGCGGCCGCGATGCCGAACGTGCCGCCGCCCATATAGGCGCGGTCGAGATAGAGCTGGAGGATCTCCTTCTTGGTCAGGTTCATCTCCAGCCACAGCGAGAGATAGGCCTCCTTGATCTTGCGCTCGACGGTGCGCTCGTTCGACAGGAACAGGTTCTTGGCGAGCTGCTGGGTCAGCGTCGAGCCGCCCTGCATGACGCCGTTGGCGCGCACGTTCTGGCTGAGCGCTCGGGCCAGCCCGATGAAGTCGATGCCGAAATGCTCGTAGAAGCGGCGGTCCTCGGTGGCCAGCACCGCGTTGACGACATGCGGCGGCAGCTCGTCGATGGGCACCGAATCGCGCTGGATGATGCCACGCTGGCCGATCTCGTTGCCGTAGCGGTCGAGGAAGGTAACGGCGAACTCGCCCTGGCTGCGCCAGTCGCCCTTGGTCTCCTCGAAAGCGGGGATGGCCAGCGCGAACATCAGGATGGCGCCGGCGGTGCCGAGCGTGAAGCCTTCCGAGAGCAGCTCGAAGACGGCCCGGCGCCAGCCGTCGAACTGGAACCTGCGGAAGAAGACGGTGAGCCGCTCCCAGAACTCGGCGAAGCGGAAGCCCGCATCGTAGAGCGTCGAATCGATCCACGCGTCGAGGTCGAGCATCCAGGTGGCGCGCGGCGACTTCGACTTCTTGGGCTCGAACGGGTTTTCCATGCGCACTCGGTCCGGACACGGCCAGCGGAAGAAGCGGGGCCAGCGGAAGATTGGATCGGCTTGGGGCAATTGTTGGGCGCGCGCCCTCGACCCCCTGATAATCATTCCACGAATGGGGCGACGGCGACAAGGAAAATGGGCGTGAATGGTAAGCGCGCGAATTTTGCGCCGGGATAGGAATTTATTCTTGACACCGTGACGGTGATCCTGTAGGGTTTTGTCATCGTCGAAGAATTGCGGCCGGCGCGGCGCAGGCGGCTCCTGAAAAAGGAGTGCCGGCCGCGGGACCGGTCGGGTGGAAGGGCCGCGCGCAGATCAGCCGTGGCCTTTTTCGCATCTGCATGATGCAAGGAGAGGGCAATGGCCGGTGCGGGGCTGCGGACGGCGACGAAGTGGGTCGCGCTGCGCGCGCTCGCCGAAGGCGGCGAGCCGAGCACGGAGCGCCTGGCCGCCGCATCCGGCCTGTCGGTACGCGGCATCGCCGCGCGTGCGGCGGCCGAGGGCTGGGATGCGCGCAGGCCCGGCCCGGCCGCGGACCTCGACGCCCGCATCGCGCGGCTGATGGACAATCTGGTGCGCGAGACGGCGGAACTGGAGGCGCCGGGCGACGGACGCGACAAGGCCCGGATCGAGGGGCTGACGGCGCGCATGCGGCTGCTGGAGAAGCTCGCCGAGATCAATGAAGGCCGGCAGGCCAGGCAGGAAGAACAACAAAAGACGGATGCCGAGATTGCCGAAATCCTCAGGAGGATCGACGCCCGCATCGTCGAGCTCGCCCACGAATTCGCGGCTGAGCTCGCAGGGGATCGCGATGCCCGGGCGGCTGGTGCCGCCGGTGGCGGATGAGTTCTGGTTCAGGACCCACGGGCCGCAATATCCCCATGGCAACGCGGCGGCGACCTGGCTGGTGCTGGGCGGCCGCGGCGCCGGCAAGACGCGGCTGGGCGCGGAATGGGTGAACGCGCATGTGCACGGCTTCCCACCTTACGCACCCGGACGCTACGGCCGCATCGCGCTGGTCGGCGAGACGCTCGCCGACGTGCGCGACGTGATGATCGACGGGCCGTCCGGCATCAGCCGGATCGCGCGCGGCGAGCGGCCGCGCTTCGAGCCGAGCCGGCGACGCCTCGTCTGGTCGAGCGGGGCGGTAGCGACGATCTTCTCGTCGGAGGACCCCGACAGCCTGCGCGGGCCGCAGTTCGACGCCGCCTGGTGCGACGAGGTGGCGAAATGGAAAAACGCCGGGGAGGTGTTCGACATGTTGCAGTTCGGGCTGCGGCTGGGCGCGGCGCCGCGGCAGCTCCTGACGACGACGCCGAAGCCGGTGCCGCTGCTGCGGCGGCTGCTGGACGACCCTTCGGTGAAGGTGTCGCGGATGCCGACCGGCAGCAACGCGGCCAACCTCGCGCCGGGCTTCCTGGCGGCGGTTGAGGCGCGCTACGGCGGCACGCGGCTGGGGCGTCAGGAGCTCGACGGCGAGCTGATCGAGGACCGGCAGGACGCGCTGTGGAAGCGCGCCGGCCTCGAGCTGCTGGTGACGCCGGACTTCGGCGCGCTGACGCGCATCGTGGTGGCGGTCGACCCGCCGGCCTCGGGCGGCGCACATTCGGCCGCCTGCGGCATCGTCGTCGCCGGGCTCGCGGCCGATGGCTGCGGCATCGTGCTGGCGGACGGGACGATCGGCAATGCCGGGCCGTCGCAATGGGCGGCGCGCGCGGTCGGCCTCTACCATGCCCACGAGGCGGACTGCATCGTGGCCGAGATCAACCAGGGCGGCGACATGGTCGCCACCGTCATCGGCACGGTGGACCCGCTGGTGCCGGTGAAGGCGGTCAGGGCGCGGCGCGGCAAATGGCTGCGCGCCGAGCCTGTGGCCGCGCTCTACGAGCAGGGCAGGGTGCGCCATGCGGCGCGCATGCCGGCGCTTGAGGACGAGATGTGCGATTTCGGACCGGACGGCCTCTCCGGCGGCCGCTCGCCCGACCGCGTCGACGCGCTGGTCTGGGCGCTGACGGAGCTGATGCTGCGGCCGGCGGGAGCGCCGAGGATACGGGCAGTCGGCAGTCGGCAGTAGGCAGTCGGGCAGATCGAAAGTTCGGCCTTCTGCTTGTCCTTCTTTCGACTGCCGATTGCCGACTGCCGACTGCCCCATTTGAGGAAATCACGACATGCGATGGAATTTGCCCTGGGCGAAGCGTCCGGGAACGACGGCGCCTGGCGAACGCAAGGCGGTTGCGCCGGGCTTCGTGGCCCTGCACCTGCAGGGCGAGGCGAGCTGGACGCGGCGCGACTATGCCGCTCTCGCCCGCGAGGGCTTCATGCGCAACCCGGTCGCGCACCGCTCGGTGCGGCTGATCGCGGAAGCGGCTTCCGCCATCGGCTGGCTGCTCTACGAGGACGCCGCCGAGCTCGACCGGCACCCGCTGCTCGATATGCTGGCGCGGCCCAACCAGCGGCAAGCGGGCGCGAGCTTCATGGAGGCGCTGTACGGGCACCTGATGATCTCGGGCAACGCCTATTGCGAGCTGGTCGACGCCGGCCCCGGGGCGCGCGAGATGCACCTGCTGCGGCCGGACCGCGTCAGCGTCGTCACCGACGCCGACGGCTGGCCGGTGGCGCTCGACCATGGCACGGGCCGAGCGAAGCGCCGCATCGCGCTCAAGTCCGAGGACGGGCCGGGCGCGCTGCACCTGCGCATGTTCCACCCGCTCGACGACCACTACGGCTTCCCGCCGCTGGAGGCGGCGCTGATCTCGCTCGACCTGGCGCATGCGGCCGGGCGCTGGAACAAGGCGCTGCTCGACAATTCGGCGCGGCCCTCCGGCGCGCTCGTCTATGCGCCGAAGGAGGGCGGCAACCTGACCGACGAGCAGTTCGAGCGGCTGAAGACCGAGCTTGAAGAAGGCTATACCGGCGCGGCGAAGGCCGGCCGGCCGCTGCTGCTCGAAGGCGGGCTCGACTGGAAGGCGATGGGCCTGACGCCGAAGGACATGGATTTCGTCGAGGCGCGCAATGCGGCCAGCCGCGACATCGCGCTCGCCTTCGGCGTGCCGCCGATGATGCTCGGCATCCCCGGCGACAACACCTATTCCAACTACCAGGAAGCGAACCGCTCCTTCTACCGCCTGACCGTGCTGCCGCTGGTGGCCCGCGTGGCCGGCGAGTTCTCGGCCTGGCTGGCGCCGGTGTTCGGCGAACGCCTGCGGCTTTCCTTCGACACCGACCAGGTCGAGGGGCTGGCAGCCGAGCGCGACGCCTTGTGGGCGCGTATCGGCGCGGCGGGGTTCCTGAGCGACGAGGAGAAGCGGGAGGCGGTCGGATACGGCAGTCGGGAGTAGGCAGTCGGCAGTGAACCCCGACTGCCGACTGCCGACTGCCGATTGCCGGTTGCCCTTACGGAGACCTCTCATGACCGACAACGACACGACCTGGCTGTGGCTGGCCAAGGGCGCCGGCGCGGTGGTCGGCTCGGCGATCTCGCTCGCCTACATTCTGCCGCACGACCGCCGCGAGGCGGCGGTTCGCTTCGCCGTCGGCGTCGCCTGCGGGCTCGTCTTCGGTGGCACGGCGGGCCTGAAGATCGCCACCGAGCTGGACCTCGCCGGCACGCTCGGCGCGTCCGAGCTGATGCTGATGGGGTCGGCTGCCGCGAGCCTGTGCGCCTGGTGGGGCCTCGGGCTGATCCGGCGCACCTTCAACCACTGGCGGCCCAAGACCGGCCGCGACTGAGGAACCTTCACATGACGGGAAGAATGACGGCGCCCGACGAGCGCAAGTTCGTTGGCGTGGCGCTCGCCGGCGTCGCGGCGGACGGCACCTTCGACGGCTATGCCAGCCTGTTCGGCAAGGTCGATCTCGGCCGCGACGTGGTCGAGGCCGGCGCCTTCGCCGCCTCGCTGGCGCGGCGCGGGGCGGCGGGCGTGCGCATGCTCTACCAGCACGATCCGGCGGCTCCCATCGGTACCTGGGCCGAGATCCGCGAAGACGCCCGCGGCCTCTATGTGCGCGGCCGGCTGGCGCTGGGCGCGCCCAGGGCGCGCGAGGTCCACGCGCTGATGCGGGAGGGCGCACTCGACGGCCTGTCGATCGGCTTTCGCGCCGTGCGTGCCCGCACCGACGCCAAGACCGGCATCCGCCGCATCCTCGAGGTCGACCTGTGGGAGATCTCGGTCGTCACCTTCCCGATGCTGCCGGAGGCCCGCATCGGCGCCGTCAAGGCGCGCCGCCGCGCCCCGGCATCCACCGCTTTGCGGCTGGTCGACACGATCCGCCGCGCCACCCGTCTGATGAGGAAAGGAACCGTCTGACATGACAGAAGCGACATTTTCCGGCGCGCCGGAAACCAAGAGCCATTCCGGGCCGGCCGATGTCGGCGCGGCCTTCGAGGAGTTCATGGCGACCTTCGAGACCTTCCGCGAGTCCAACGACGAGCGGCTGGCGCAGATCGAGACGCGCATGGGCACCGACGTCGTGACCTCGGAGAAGGTCGAGCGCATCGGCAAGGCGCTGGACGAGCACAAGCGGGCGATGGACCGCCTCGTGCTGAAGCAGGCACGGCCGCCGCTCGGCCGCGATGCGGGAGCGGCAGCGGCGCGGCTGGAGCACAAGGAGGCGTTCGAGGCCTACATGCGCAGCGGCGACGAGCGCGCGCTGCGCACGATCGAGGCCAAGGCGATGTCCTACGGCTCCGGCCCGGACGGCGGCTACCTCGTGCCGGACGAGACCGAGCGCGAGATCGGCCGGCGGCTGGCGCTGATCTCGCCGATCCGCTCCATCGCCTCGGTGCGCCAGGTCTCGACCGGCGTGCTCAAGAAGCCGTTCGCCATCACCGGCGCGGCCACCGGCTGGGTGGCCGAGACGGCTTCGCGGCCGCAGACCAACAGCCCGACGCTGGACGAGCTGCAGTTCCCGACGGCCGAGATCTACGCCATGCCGGCGGCGACGCCGTCGCTGCTGGAGGACAGCGTCGTCGACCTCGACCAGTGGATCGCCGCCGAGATCGAGACCGCCTTCGCCGAGCAGGAGGGCGCGGCCTTCGTCAACGGCGACGGCTCCAACAAGCCCGAGGGCTTCCTCCACTACACCAAGGTGGCGGAGGGAAGCTGGGCCTGGGACAAGATCGGCTACGTGGCGACCGGCGTCGACGGCGCCTGGCCGGCGAGCAACCCGGCCGACATCCTGATCGACACGGTCTACGCGCTGAAGGCCGGCTATCGCCAGAACGCGAGCTGGGTGATGAACCGCAAGACCCAGGCGGCCATCCGCAAGCTCAAGGACGGCGACGGCAACTATGTCTGGCAGCCGCCGGCGGCGCCCGGCAGCCGGGCCATGCTGATGGGCTTCCCGGTCGTCGAGGCCGAGGACATGCCCGACATCGGCTCCGCCGCGACGCCGGTCGCCTTCGGCGACTTCGCCCGCGGCTACCTGGTGGTCGACCGCACCGGCGTGCGTGTCCTGCGCGACCCGTATTCGGCCAAGCCCTACGTGCTGTTCTACACGACGAAGCGCGTCGGCGGCGGCGTGCAGGATTTCAATGCCATCAAGCTCCTGAAGTTCGCGGCTTCCTAGCGGATCCTTCGGCAGACACGCGGGCGGTTTACCCCTTCGCCCGCGCGGCGGCCCCGGAGTCCCCCTCCCGCCGGGGCCGCCACCCATTCTTCTCGAACGGATGAATACGCATGACGCTGTTCAGGACAGCCGGGCCGGAGGCCGAGCCGGTTTCGGTCGCCGACGCAAAGGCCCATCTCAGGATCGACCACGACAGCGAGGACGAGCTGATCGCCGGCCTCATCCGCGCCGCGCGCGAGGAAGTCGAGCAGACGATCGGCCTCGCCATGCTCGAACAGGGCTGGCGTCTCGCCGTCGACGCAGTGCCGGAAAGCGGCGTGCTGCTGCTGCGCCGCGGGCCGGTGCGGGAGGTCGCCTCCGTCACGCTCTACGGCAGCGAGGGCGAGGCCTCGCTGGTCGATCCGGGCGACTACCAGCTCGACACGCTGTCGCGGCCGGCGCGGCTGCATTTCGCCGGGCGCCCGCCCGGCCTGCGCGCCATGAACGGCGTCGAGGTCGACTTCACCGCCGGCTTCGGCGAGGCGGCCACCGACGTGCCCGACCTGCTGAAGCGCGCGGTGCTGACGCTGGTGGCGCACTGGTACGAGTTCAGGGCGGGCTTCGGCGCCGAGGACCAGCCGGTCTCCCATCCCGACGGATACCGGCGGCTGCTGTCGGCCTATCTGCCACGGAGGCTCGATTGAACGGCAGCTTCATCGATCCCGGCGCGCTGCGCAGCGAACTGTCGCTGCAGCAGGCGACGCTGACGGCGGACGGGCTGGGCGGCCACGCCGAAAGCTGGAGCGAGATCGCGACGCTGTTCGCGCGGGTGGAGCCGGTCTCGGCCGGGACGCGCTTCGGCGCCGACCAGACGGTGGAGACGGTGACGCACCGCATCACGGTGCGCTTCCGCGCCGATCTCGCGAGCGGCATGCGGCTCGCGCACGGCGGCCGCGTCTTCGAGGTCGTCTCGGTGCACGATCCCGACGAGACCGGCCGCTACCTGGTGTGCCGGGCGAGGGAGAAAGGGCGATGAAGGTTTCCATGCAGATCACGCTCGACGGTCTGTTGCGCGCGCTCCGGTGGCGTGCGCACACTCTCGCCGAGGACGTCGCGCTGAGTCGCCGGCCGGCGGGTCGGGACGGCGCGCGGCGCCAGCGGCCCGCCGACGACGGCGCTTCCCGGATGGAGGATCTTCGCGATGACCGCGCCCGCCGCTGAGGTCCAGAAGGCGATCTATGCCGCCCTGGCCGGCGACGCCGCGCTGGTGGCGAAGCTGGGCGGCGCACGCGTCTACGACCACACGCCGGCCGACGTGCCGTTTCCCTACATCACCTTCGGCCGCACCAGCGTCTACGACTGGAGCACCGGCACCGAGAGCGGCACCGAGCAGTTGCTGACGCTGCATGTCTGGTCGAAGGGCAGGGGCAAGGCCGAGACGCACCAGATCATGGACGCGATCACGGCGCGCCTGCACGATGCCGGCCTGGCGCTCGACGGCCACCACCTCGCCAATCTGCGGCTGGAATTCTCCGAGATCCTCTTCGACGAGGACCTGACCGTGCATCACGGGCTGCTGCGCTTCCGAGCCGTCACCGAACCTGCGTGACTGGCGTTTTTCTCCCCGTGAACGGGGAGAAGGAGAGCGGCGCGGCGCCGTATCGATCCATAGACAAAAAGCAACCGACAAGGAGGCCATTCATGGTCGCCCAGAAGGGCAAGGACATCCTCTTGAAGCTCGACGCCGACGGGACGGGCGATTTCCTGACCGTCGCCGGGCTGAGGACCAAGAAGCTGGCGTTCAACAGCGAGACGGTCGACGTGACCGATGCGGATTCGGCCGGGCGCTGGCGCGAACTGCTGGCCGGCAGCGGCGTGCAGCGCGCCGCCGTCAGCGGCTCCGGCATCTTCAAGGACGCCGCGTCGGACGCGCATATCCGCCAGAACTTCTTCGACGGTGCGATCGTCGGCTGGCAGCTCGGCATCCCCGATTTCGGGATCGTGGAAGGGCCGTTCCAGATCACCGCGCTCGAATATTCGGGCAACCACGACGGCGAGGTGACCTTCGAGGTCGCGCTGGAATCGGCCGGTCCGATCAGCTTCGAGGCGGCGTGATGGTGGCGAACGCGCGACGCGGCGAGGTGGCCGCCATCCTCGACGGCCGCGAGATGCGGCTGCGCCTGACGCTGGGCGCGCTGGCCGAGCTGGAGGGCGCGTTCGCGGCCGAGGATCTCGGCGCGCTGGTGGCGCGCTTCTCGACGGGCAAGCTCTCCGCCACCGACATGATGCGCATCGTCGGCGCCGGCCTGCGCGGCGCGGGCACGGTGGTGACCGACGAGGAGGTCGGCCGCATGGATTGCGACGACGGGGCGGCGGGCTTTGCCCGCATCGTCTCGGAGCTGCTGGCGCAGACCTTCGGCCGCGCCGGGGAGGGCGCCCCACAAAACCCTTGAACGCCGCGGCCGGGCCGGCGGCCGGCTTTCCCTGGGACGCCGTGATGGCGTTCGGCCTGGGGCGGCTGCGGCTGTCGCCGGCCGATTTCTGGGCGATGACGCCGCGCGAGCTGGCGGCCGCGTTTGCCGCCGTCGCGCCGCCGTCCTCCGCGCCCGGCCGCGGCGTGCTGGGCGAGCTGATGGAACGGTTTCCCGACGTGAAGGACAGGAGAGGCTGAAGTGGCGGAAGAGATCACCGTCCCGATCCGGGCGGACACGGCGCCCTTCGAGCAGGCGCTGGAAAATCTGAAGGGGCTGTCGGAGAGCTTCGGCTCGCAGTTGACCGGCGCGCTGAAGAGCGCGGCCGTCAGCGGCAAGAGCCTCGACGACGTGCTGCGGCGCATCGCGCTCAACCTGGCGGGCATGGCGCTGGAGCAGGGGCTGAAGCCGCTGCAGAGCCTCGCCGGCTCGCTGTTTTCCGGGCTGCTGTCGGGGATCGGCGGGCTGTTCGGCTTCGCCAAGGGCGGGGTCGTGCCGTTCGCCTCGGGCGGCGTGGTGTCGGCGCCGACCTATTTTCCGATGGGCGCCGGCATGGGCCTGATGGGCGAGGCCGGCGCGGAGGCGATCCTGCCGCTGCGCCGGGGTGCGGACGGCAGCCTCGGCGTTGCCGCCGGCGCCGGCGGCGCTGCGGTCACCGTCGTGTTCAACGTCTCGACGCCCGACGCGCCCTCCTTCCGCAAGTCGGAGGCGCAGGTGACGGGAATGCTGGCGCGGGCCGTGCGGCGCGGCATGCGGACCCTGTAGAATTCAGATGAGGGCGGGCTGCAAATGCCGGCTTTCTGCGCTTCCGGTGCTCACGTACCCAAAAGTACGCTCCGCTCCGGTTCTCGAAACCCGACATTTTCGCTTCGCCCTGATCTGAATTCAGACACTTACGGGACCATGTGATGCCCGATCTGCAATCCTTCCACGAAGTGCGGTTTCCGACCGCGATCTCCTTTGGCGCGACCGGCGGGCCGGAGCGGCGCAACGAGATCGTGCTGCTCACCTCCGGCCGCGAAAAGCGCAACGCGCGCCTGTCGGCCTCGCGGCGGCGCTACGACGCCGGCACCGGCGTGCGCTCGCTGGCCGACCTCTACGAGGTGATGGCGTTCTTCGAGGCGCGGCGCGGCAGCCTGCACGGCTTCCGCTTCCGCGACCCGTTCGACATGAGGTCGGGGCGGCCGGACCGCGAGCCCGACCCGACCGACCAGGCGCTCGGCACAGGCGACGGCAGCCGGCGAGGCTTCCAGCTCTGCAAGACCTACGGCGAGGGCGACGACGCCTATGTGCGGACGATCGCCAAGCCGGCCGAAGGCACGGTGCGGGTGGCGGTCGACGGGACCGAGAGGACCTTTGGCGTGCATTTCGGCGTCGATGCGACGACCGGCATCGTGACCTTCGCCGAGGGCCACGCGCCGGGCGAGGGCGCGACGGTGACGGCGGGCTTCGCCTTCGACGTGCCGGTGCGCTTCGACACCGAGCATCTTTCGGCCAGCCTCTCGGCCTTCAAGGCCGGGCACATCCCCACCATCCCGCTGATCGAGATCCCCGCATGACGGCCTTCGGCACGCATCTGCAGGCGACCGTCACGACGCTCTGCTATTGCTGGCGCGTGTCGCTGCGCGACGGCACCGTGTTCGGCTTCACCGACCACGACCGCGCGCTCGTCCTCGACGGGACCGAATTCGCGCCCGAGACCGGCTTCTCGGCCAGCGAGGCGCGGCGGTCGGAGGGACTGGGCATCGACACCGCCGACGTCGAGGGCGTGCTGTCGTCCGACCGCATCACCGAGAAGGACATCCTCGACGGTCGCTATGACGGCGCGGCGGTCGAGACGCTGATCGTCAACTGGCGCGAGCCGGGTGAGTTCGCCGTGCTCAGCCGCGCCACGATCGGCAAGATGACGCGGGCCGACGACAGGTTCGTCGCCGAGCTGGAGAGCTTCGGCCGCGGCCTCGATCTCGTCAGCGGCCGGCTGGTGCGCCGGAGCTGCGACGCCGAGCTGGGCGACGCACGCTGCGGCGTCGGGCTGGCGGGGCCGACCTTCACGGCGACCGGCGAGGTCGTCTCCTTCAACGGCCACGACCAGATGGTCGTCGCAGGTCTCGACGCCTATGCGGCGGGCTGGTTCGCCAACGGCGTGCTGAGCTGGACGTCCGGCGCCTCGGCCGGCCGCACGGAGCGCGTCGTCGATTTCCGCCACGACGCGGCCGGCACGACGCTGGTGATCTGGCCCTCGCTCGCCGCGCAGCCCGTGCCGGGCGACGCCTTCAGCGTCGTCGCCGGCTGCGACAAGCGCTTCGCCACCTGCAAGGCGAAATTCGCCAACGCGCTAAATTTTCGTGGCTTTCCGCATCTGCCGGGCAACGATTCGGCCTATTCCTACGTGACGCCGGACGGCGCGTTCGACGGAGGGCCGCTGGTGCCATGAGCGACGAGCGGATGGATGGCGGGCGCGTGGTCGCGGCTGCGCTCGCCTGGGTCGGCACGCCCTATCGCCACCAGGGCGCGCGGCGAGGCGTCGGCTGCGACTGCCTCGGCCTCGTGCGCGGAGTGTGGCGCGACCTCTACGGCGACGAGCCGGAGCGGCCCGGCGCTTACGCGCCCGACTGGGCGGAGGCCGGCGGCGAGGACAGGCTGCTCGCCGCCGCCCGGCGCCATCTCGTCACGACGGATGCGGACGCGCCGTTCGCCGGCGCGGTGCTCTTGTTCCGCTGGCGGCCGCATCTGCCGGCCAAGCACGCGGCGATCGCGCTCGGGGCCGACCGCTTCGTCCATGCCTATGAGGGCAGGGCGGTGACGGTCTCCTTCCTCGTCCCGCAATGGCGCCGACGCATCGCCGGCATCTTCGCCTTCCCGGCGCGGGCGCCAAGTACACCACCCGACATCGGCTGATTCCCATCCATGGCAACGATCCTCCTCCAGGCCGCCGGCGCCTTCATCGGCGGCACGCTGGGCACCGTCGGCGCGGCGATCGGCTCGGCCGCGGGCGCCATCGCCGGCTACCTGATCGACCGGGCGCTGATCGATTCCACCCGCCACTACGAGGGGCCGCGGCTCTCCGGCGCGCGGCCCTTCTCGGCGGAGGAGGGCGTGCCGCTGCCGCGCCTCTACGGCACGGCCCGCCTCGGCGGCGTGATGATCTGGGCCACCCGCTTCGAGGAGGAGGCGCGCACCGAGCGGCAGGGCGGCAAGGGCGGCCCGCGCGTCACCACCTATTCCTACTACGCCAATGTCGGCTTCGCGCTGTGCGAGGGCGAGGTGGCCGGCATCCGCCGAGTCTGGGCGGACGGGCGCGAGCTCGACCTCGACCAGGTCGAGCTGCGCTTCTATCCCGGCAGCGAGGGGCAGGGGCCGGACCCGCTCATCGAATCGCGGCAGGGCGGCGGCAACACGCCGGCCTATCGCGGCACGGCCTATGTGGTGGTGGACCGCTTCCCGCTCGCCGACTACGGCAACCGCATCCCGCAGTTCCAGTTCGAGGTGATGCGGCCGGTGGGCTCGCTGGCGGGCCGCGTGCGCGCCGTGGCGATGATCCCCGGCTCGACCGAGTACGGGTTGTCTCCGTCGGTGGTGACGCGCCAGCCCTCGCCGGGCGAGGTGAGCGCCGAGAACCGGCACGTGCTGCATGCGGCAAGCGACTTCGTCGCCTCGCTCGACGAGCTGCAGGCGCTGTGCCCGGCACTGGAGCACGTGGCGCTGGTGGTGACCTGGTTCGGCGACGACCTGAGGGCAGGGCATTGCACGATCCGCCCCAAGGTGTCGCACCACGACGCGGCGTCGCTGTCGCAGGACTGGCGAGTCTCGGGGCTGGAGCGGGCCGACGCCGGCCTCGTCTCCAGCTATCAGGGCGGCGCGGCCTATGGCGGCACGCCCTCCGACCGCAGCGTGATGGACGCGATCGCCGAGATCAAGGCGCGGGGCCTCAAGGTCACGCTCTACCCGTTCGTGATGATGGACATAGCGGCCGACAACGCGCTGGCCGATCCGTGGACGGGAGCGGCATCGCAGCCGCCCTATCCGTGGCGCGGCAGGATCACCTGCGATCCCGCACCGGGCCGGCCCGGCAACGCCGACAAGACCGGCGCGGCCCGCAGCCAGGTCGCGGCGTTCTGCGGCGGGGCCGACGGCAGCGACTTCACGGCAGGCGGCGACACCATCGCTTTCGGCGGCGCGGATGGCGACTGGGGCTATCGCCGGCTGGTGCTGCACTATGCGAAGCTCGCGGCCGCGGCCGGCGGCGTCGACGCCTTCCTGCTCGGCTCGGAGCTGCGCGGGCTGACCACGCTGCGCGACGGCGCGGGCGCGTTTCCGTTCGTGGAGGAGCTGTGCGACCTCGCGGCGCAGGTGCGGGGGATCGTCGGCGGCGCGACGAAGATCACCTACGGCGCCGACTGGACGGAGTATTTCGGCCACCAGCCGGCCGACGGCAGCGGCGACGTCTGCTTCCACCTCGATCCGCTGTGGGCGCATCCGGCCGTCGATGCGGTCGGCATCGACTGCTACATGCCGCTGGCGGACTGGCGCGACGGCGACGAGGCCGGCACCAACCCGGACGGCTTCGCGCACCCCTACGATCCCGACGGGCTGCGGGCCGGCGTCACCTCCGGCGAGGGCTTCGACTGGTACTATGCGAGCGGCGCCGACCGGCTCGCCCGCGAGCGGACGCCGATAAGCGACGGCGCCTACGGCAAGCCCTGGGTGTTCCGCTACAAGGACCTGCTGTCCTGGTGGTCGAACCCGCACTACGACCGGCCGGGCGGCGTGGAGAGCAGCACGCCGACCGCCTGGGTGCCGCGCGGCAAGCCGCTGTGGCTGACCGAGCTCGGCTGCCCGGCCGTCGACAAGGGGCCGAACCAGCCGAACGTCTTCCCCGATCCGAAATCGTCGGAGAACGCGACGCCCCATTTCTCCAGCGGCGGGCGTTCGGACGTGGCGAGCCGCGCGCTGGTCGCGGCGCATTTCGACACCTGGGACGGGACGGCCACCGGCTTCGACGGCGCCGCCAACCCCGTCTCTCCCGTCTATGGCGGCCGCATGCTCGACCCCGGGCGGATCTATCTCTGGGCGTGGGATGCGCGTCCCTATCCGGCCTTCCCGGCGCGCACCGACGTGTGGAGCGACGGCAACAACTGGCTGCTCGGCCACTGGCTGAACGGGCGGCTGAACGAGGTCGCCGTCGCAGATCTGGTCAACGCGATCCTCGCCGATTGCGACCTGCCGGCGGCCGATACGCAACGCGTGGCCGGGACGGTGACGGGCTACGTCGTCGACGGGCCGGTGTCGGCGCGCTCCGCGCTGGAGCCGGTCGTCGACCTCTACGGCCTCGTGACGGCAGACGCGGGCGGCATGCTCTCCTTCGCGATGGAAGAGGCACCGCTCGGCGCGGCGGTGCCGGTCGGCGACTTCGTGGTGGCGGAGGACCGACCGGTCCGCTCGCGCACCCGCGTGCCCGACCACGAGCTGCCGGCGGAGATGTCGCTCGTCTTCGGCGATCCCGCCAAGGACTACCAGTCGGCGAGCGCCCGCGCCGTAGTGCCGGGCGCCGGCCATGGCGGCATCGAGCAGACGTCCTTTCCCGGCGTGATGGACGCGGCGATGGCCGAGGCGCTGCTGGCCGACAGGGCTCGGCGGCGGTGGGCGGCGCGCGAACAGGTCGGCTTCGCCGTCGAGCAGGGCCGCATCGACCTCGCGCCGGGCGGGACGGTGCGGCTCGAGGACGAGGCGGGCGCCTCCGATTTCCTGATCACCTCCGTAGAAGCGGGCGCGGCGCGCGAGATCGCCGGACGGCGGGTGCGGCGCGTCGCGCCGTCGCCCTGGCGCACGGCACTGCAGGCGCCGCCCAAGCCGCGTGTGGCGCGCGCCGGGCCGCCGCTGGCGCTGCTGCTCGACCTGCCCATGCTGCCGGGCGCCGCCGGCCCGCAGGACCAGCTCCGGCTGGCGGTGCGGGCCAAGCCCTGGGTGCCGCATGCGGCCTATGTGTCGCCGCAGTCGACCGGCTTCGAGCGCCGCACGCTCGCCGCCCGCGAGGCGACGGTGGGGCGGCTGACGGCTGCGCTCGGCCCCGGCTTCGAGGGCGGGTTCGACCGGACCGGGGCGGTCGAGGTCGCGCTGCTCGCCGGCGAGCTGGCGAGCGTGACCGACCTGCAACTGCTCAACGGCGCCAACCTCGCGGCCGTGCTCGCCGCCAACGGCGAGTGGGAGGTCATGCAGTTCGGCCATGCCGAGGAGATTGCGCCGGCGACCTGGCGGCTGACGCGGCTGCTGCGCGCCCGCCGGCCGCTGTCGCCGGTCCATCTCAAGGCCCGCCAGCTCGGCGACGGCGCGCTGCGGCTCGACTGGATCCGCCGTGCGCGCATCGACGCGGACCGCGGGCTGGCCAGCAGCCCGCCGCTCGACGAGGCGGCCGAGACCTACCGCGTCGACGTGGCGCCGGAGGGCGGCGCGACGGTTCGGTCCGTCACCGTCGGGGCGCCGCAATGGACCTATGCCGCGGTCGACATCGCCGCCGACTTCGGCGGCGCGCCCGCGACGGCCGCGTTCACCGTGCGCCAGATCGGCGCGGTCGCAGGCGACCCGGCCACATTCTTCTTCCCCCTCAACTGAGAAAGGACGTTTGCAATGGACAACATCAAGCCTTGGTATCTTTCGCGCACGATCTGGGCCTCCGTCATCGGCGTGGCGAGTGCGGCCGCCGCCCTGTTCGGCATCCCCGTCGACGGCCTCGACGGGAGCGCGCTGACGGATTCCGTGCTGCAGGCGGTGACCGCCATCTCTGGCATCGTGGCGATCCTCGGCCGCCTCGGCGCGAGGACGCGCATCGGCTAGACGCAGGGCGGTCTACGCGCGCGCGAGGCGCTTTGATTGTTCATTTCGCGTTCAGCCCGGCTGCGCTATGAAGGCACCATGAAAAAGGTCGTCAACCATATCGTGGCCGGGCTGGTATCCGCCCTCGCGCTCGCTCCGGGCGCCGCAGGCGCGATGCCGTTCGGCGTCCCCAAGGCACCGCCCTCGGCGATCGTGCAGGTGGCCGGCGACTGCCGCGCGATCGGCCAGCAGAAGGCCGCCGAATATGGCGGCGTGCTGGCCGATGTCCGCATCGAGCAGCGCAGCGGCCGCGCGGTCTGCGTCGGCGTCGTCATCGTCTCCGGCAAGAACGGCGAGCGGGGTCAGCGGATCCCGTTCGAGGAGCCGCTCTAGGACACCGCGGCGGCCTGACGGCCGCCCTGGGGAAGACGAGGGGAAACCGATGCGCATCTTGGTTGTCGAGGACGACAAGGAACTCAACCGCCAGCTCTGCGAGGCGCTGGGCGATGCCGGCTACGTCGTCGACCGCGCCTTCGACGGCGAGGAGGGGCATTTCCTCGGCGACACCGAGCCTTACGACGCGGTCGTGCTCGACATCGGCCTGCCGCAGATGGACGGCATCAGCGTGCTGGAGCGCTGGCGCCGCGACGGCCGCAAGATGCCGGTGCTGATCCTGACGGCGCGCGACCGCTGGAGCGACAAGGTGGCCGGCATCGACGCCGGCGCCGACGACTACGTGACCAAACCCTTCCACATCGAGGAGGTGCTGGCGCGGGTGCGGGCACTGATCCGCCGCGCGGCAGGCCATGCCTCGTCGGAGCTGACCTGCGGGCCGCTGCGGCTAGACATCAAGTCGTCCAAGGCCGACATCAACGGCACCACGCTGAAGCTGACCTCGCACGAGTTCCGCCTGCTCGCCTACCTGATGCACCACATGGGCGAGGTGGTCTCGCGCACCGAGCTCGTCGAGCACCTCTACGACCAGGATTTCGACCGTGATTCCAACACGATCGAGGTCTTCGTCGGCCGCCTGCGCAAGAAGATGGGCATCGACATGATCGAGACCGTGCGCGGCATGGGCTATCGCATGCGCGAGCCGCAGGCGTGACGGCCGCCCGATGCGCCGGGCGGTGCGGGTGAGCCCATGCGCCTGCCGGGGCTGATCCCGCGATCGCTCGCCTTCCGCGTCATCGCCTTTTCGACGATCTGGGCGATCGCGGCGCTGGTCGTCATCGCCACGATCATCTCGACCCTGTTCCGGGACGCCAGCGAGCGCGGCTTCGAGAGCCTTTTGTCGGCGCACCTGTTCAACCTGATCAGCTCGGTCGGCGTCGATGATGCCGGCAACCTGACCGGCGCCCCCAATCTCGGCGACCGGCGCTTCGTCGAGCCGGGTTCCGGCTGGTACTGGTCGGTCATCCCCGTCACCAAGGAAACCCATGGCGAGCTGAGCTCGATCTCGCTCAACGGCGAGGTCGCGGCGCCCACGGTGGAGGAGGTGCCGTTCGGCAGCGACGTCCAGCGGCGCTATTTCACCACCGGTCCCGCCGGCGAGGAGCTGGAGGTGCTGGAGAGCGAGTTCTCGCTCGACAGCCACGACCGCGCGGCGCGCTTCCGCATGATGGGGAACCGCAGCGAGTTCGAGCGCGACATCACCGCCTTCGATCGCAAGCTCTACACCTATCTCGCTTTGTTCGGCCTCGGTATGATCGGCATCAACGCCGTGGCGATCATGCTCGGCCTGCAGCCGCTCAACCATGTGCGGCAGGCGCTGGCGGCGATCAGGCAGGGCACCGCGCAGCGGCTCGACGGCGAGTTTCCCAACGAGATCGCACCGCTGGCGGAGGAAACGAATGCGCTGATCGAGAGCAACCGGCGCATCATCGAGCGCGCCCGCACGCAGGTCGGCAACCTGGCGCACTCGCTGAAGACGCCGCTCGCCGTGCTTCTCAACGAGGGCAGGGCGCTCGGCGACGGCAAGGGCCGGCTGATCGTCGAGCAGGCCGGCGCCATGCAGCAGCAGCTCGAGCACTATCTCCAGCGCGCCCGCATCGCCGCGCAGCGCGACAGCGTCGTCTTCCGCACGCCGGTGCGGCCGGTGATGGAGCGCATGACGCGCGTCGTGCGCAAGCTGGGTCCGGACAAGGACGTCTCGCTTGTCCTGCCGTCCGCCGACGTCACCTTCGCCGGCGAGCGCGAGGACCTGGAGGAGATCACCGGCAACCTGCTCGAGAACGCCATGAAATGGTCGCGCGCGAAGGTCCGAGTCGGCATCGGGCTCGCGCCGGACCCGGATCCCGCCCAGCCGCATTTCGTGCTGACGGTCGAGGACGACGGCCCCGGCATCCCGCCCGAGAAGGCGCGCGACGCGTTGCAGCGCGGCCGCCGCCTCGACGAGACCAAGCCCGGCACCGGCCTCGGCCTGGCCATCGTCTCCGACCTCGTCAAGGAGTATGGTGGCAGGCTGGAGCTCGGCCGCTCCGACCTCGGCGGCCTCAAGGCTTCGGTAACGCTGCGGCGGACGCTGAGTTGAGGCGGGACGTAAACGGCGCGATGGTCGGCAGGCCCCAATTCGGCCAAACATCGCCGGTAGCCGCGGGCCGAAGGGACGAATGATGCTGGGCATGGCCAGGAACATGACATGGGTGGTGCTCGCAGCCGGGCTGGCGCTCGGCGGCTGCGCCACGAGCGGCGGCGGCGACGGCACGTCGTCCGGCTCGCTGCTCGGCCAGTTCGCCGCCGGCCGCGATCCGGCGCCCGCCTCGCGCTCGATCCTGGCCGCGATGGGCAACGGGCTCGTCGCGGGCGCCGTCGCCACCCCGCTCGCCGAGGGCGACCGCAGGCGCGCGCTCGAGGCCGAATACCACGCGCTCGAATATTCGCAGGCCGGCCAGCCGGTGAACTGGAAGAGCCAGCGCGGCGACGTCACCGGCGAGGTGGTCGCCTACCAGCCCTATCGCGTCGGCTCGCAGGACTGCCGCCAGTACACCCACAAGGTCTCCTACGGCAGCCAGTCGAAGAGCGTCGGCGGCACCGCCTGCCGCAATGCCGACGGGAGCTGGACGCCGCTGACTTGAGAACGCCGCGTCCGGTCGGCGGCCGCCTGCCGGAAATTTGCCCCGGATCAATGCCAATTGGTCGCAAGTGCTGCCATTGGCAGCCTTCGCCGGCATGGCTATTTGAGGTGGCATGTTCTTCTGGTTGACCGCAGCGCTGCTGACGCTGGCCGCGAGCACGGCGGTGCTGTGGCCGTTCCTGCGCGCGCCGGCGGCAGCACACGAGGGCGCCGGCCACGACATCGAGGTCTATCGCGACCAGCTCCGCGAGGTTGAGCGCGACGCCAGCACGGGGCTGGTCGGCGCGGCGGAAGCCGAGGAGGCGCGCGCCGAGATCGGCCGCCGCATCCTGCGCCTCGCCGACGGCAGGGCGGGCGGCAACACGCGCACGACCTCCGACCGCATCGGCAGGCTGCTCGTCTCGGCCGCTGTGCTGGCGGTTCCGGTGCTCGGCTGGGGCGCCTATGCCGTGCTCGGCTCGCCGGCTCTGCCCGACCAGCGGCTGGAGGCGCGGCTGACCAAGAGCCCGGCCGAAAGCTCGATGGACGAGCTCGTCGCCCGCGCCGAGCTGCACCTGCGGCAGAACCCGCAGGACGGCCGCGGCTGGGACGTGCTCGCGCCGATCTATCTGCGCATGGGCCGCAACGACGACGCCGTGACGGCCTTCCGCAACGCGATCCGCCTCGACGGCGCCTCCGCGCAGCGCGAGGGCGGCCTCGGCGAGGCGCTGGTCGCGGCCGCGCAGGGGATCGTCAGCACCGACGCGCAGGCCGCCTTCGAGCGCGCGCTGGCCGTCGATCCGAAGGATGCCCGCGCCCGCTACTTCCTCGCGCTCGGCTATTCGCAGGAAGGCAAGAACGCCGACGCCGCCGACCTGTGGCGGCAGATGGCGGCCGACCTGCCGGCCGATTCGCCCTGGCGCGGCGCGGCGCGGCAGGAGCTGGCGCGGCTCGGCGCGCCGGAGGCCGCAGGCCAGACCGCCGCATCGGGCCCGGCGCCGACGAAGGACCAGGTCGACGCCGCGATGGAAATGTCGTCGGAAGACCGGCTGGCGATGATCGAGGGCATGGTCTCGCAGCTCGACGCGCGGCTGCGGGAAAACCCCGCCGACCTCGACGGCTGGCAGCGGCTCGTCCGCTCCTATCAGGTTCTCGGCCGGCAGCAGGAGGCGCGCGACGCGCTCGCCCGCGGCGTCGCCGCGCTCGGGACCGGCAGCGCCGAAGCCGCGCGCCTGACCGCCTTCGCGTCCGGGCTTGGGGTGGCGCAGCAATGACACGCAAGCAGAAGCGCCTCGCCGTCATCGCCGGCGGCCTCGTCTTCCTCGGCGCCGCGGCTGGCCTCACCTTCTACGCGCTCGGCCAGAAGACCTCCTATTTCTACATGCCCGCCGACCTGCACGCCGCCGTGCTCCAGCCCGGCCAGCGGATCCGTCTCGGCGGCCTCGTCGAAGAGGGCTCCATCGTGCGCGGGCAGGGCACCGAGGTGGCGTTCGCCGTCACCGACACGCAGGACACCGTCAAGGTACGCTATGCCGGCATCCTGCCCGACCTGTTCCGCGAGGGGCAGGGGGTTGTGGCCGAGGGCAGCTTCGCCGGCGACGGCGTCTTCGTCGCCGACAGCGTTCTGGCCAAGCACGACGAGACCTACATGCCGAAGGAAGTGGCCGAGGGTCTGAAGGAAAAGGGCGTATGGCAGCCGGAATGACGCCCGCCCGCGCCGCCCGCCCGCGGGGTGCCGCGCGATGACCGTCGAGCTCGGCCATTTCGCGCTCGTTCTGGCGCTGGCGCTCTCGCTGGTGCAGGCGGCCGTGCCGCTCGTCGGCGCGCGCATGGAACATCCCCGGCTGATGGCGGTCGCAGAGCCCGCCGCGCTGACCGCTTTCGCTCTCGTCGCGCTCGCCTTCGCGGCCCTGACGGCCGCGCACGTCACCTCCGACTTCTCGGTCGTCAACGTCTGGGAGAACTCCCATTCGCTGAAGCCGATGCTCTACAAGTTCACCGGCGTGTGGGGCAGCCACGAAGGCTCGATGCTGCTGTGGGTGCTGATCCTCACCCTGTTCGGCGCGCTGGTGGCGGTCGGCGGCCGCAACCTGCCGCAGCGCCTGCGCGCCACGGTGCTGGCGGTGCAGGGCATGATCGGCGTCGCCTTCACTTTGTTCATCCTGACGACCTCCAACCCCTTCGCCCGGCTCGACCCGGCGCCCATCGAGGGACGCGACCTCAACCCGGTGCTGCAGGACATCGGCCTGGCGGTGCATCCACCACTCCTCTATCTCGGCTATGTCGGCTTCTCGATCAGCTTCGCCTTCGCCATCGCCGCCCTGATCGACGGCCGCATCGATGCGGCCTGGGCGCGCTGGGTGCGGCCGTGGACGCTGCTCGCCTGGGTCTTCCTCACCGGCGGCATCGCGATGGGCTCCTACTGGGCCTATTACGAGCTGGGCTGGGGCGGCTTCTGGTTCTGGGACCCGGTCGAGAACGCCTCCTTCATGCCCTGGCTGGCCGGCACCGCGCTGCTGCACTCGGCGATCGTCATGGAGAAGCGCGCCGCGCTGAAGATCTGGACGGTGCTGCTCGCCATCCTCACCTTCTCGCTGTCGCTGCTCGGCACCTTCCTCGTCCGCTCCGGCGTGCTGACCTCGGTGCACGCCTTCGCCACCGATCCGACGCGCGGCGTCTTCATCCTCGCGATCCTCACCTTCTTCATCGGCGGCGCGCTCGTGCTGTTCGCGCTGCGGGCGCCGAGCCTCGCCGCCGGCGGGCTGTTCCAGCCGGTCTCGCGCGAGGGCGCGCTCGTCCTCAACAATCTGTTCTTGTCGACGGCCGCCGCCACCGTGCTCGTCGGCACGCTCTATCCGCTCGTCGTCGAGGCGGTCGGCGGCGACCGCATCTCGGTCGGCGCGCCCTTCTTCAACTTGACCTTCGTACCGCTGATGGTGCCGCTGCTGCTGATCGTTCCGTTCGGGCCGCTGCTGGCCTGGAAGCGCGGCGACCTCTACGCGGTCGCGCAAAGGCTTCTGGCGGCCTTCGGCGGGGCGATCGCCGTGACGCTGCTGGCGCTGGTCTTCATCGACCGCAGCGCCGCCTTCGCCGCGCTCGGCTTCGGGCTCGCCGCCTGGCTGGTGTTCGGCGCGCTGACCGACCTCGCGCTCAAGTCCGGCCTGCCGGGCGTGCCGCTCGCCACCGCCGCGCGGCGGCTGGCCGGCCTGCCGCGCTCCGTCTACGGCACCGCGCTCGCCCATGCCGGGCTGGGGCTGACCGTGCTCGGCATCGTCTCGGTGACGGCGCTGGAGGCCGAGCGGTTCGTCACGATGAAGCCCGGCGACACCGCCGAGGTGGGCGGCTACACGCTGCGCTTCGAGGGGCTGCAGCCGCGCCAGGGGCCGAACTTCGTCGAGGACCGCGCGACCTTCGTCGTCGCCGGTCGCGGCGGCGAGGCGCTCGGCACGGTGATGGCCGCCAAGCGCATGTACACCACCCGCCAGATGCCGACGACCGAATCGGGCATCCGCACCTTCGGGCTGGGCCAGCTCTACGTCTCGCTCGGCGACCTGACCGAGGGCGGCGGCATCGTCGTGCGCGCCTGGTGGAAGCCGCTGGTGACGCTGATCTGGGGCGGCGCGCTGGTGATGATGGCCGGCGGCGCGCTGTCGCTCGCCGACCGCCGCCTGCGCGTCGGCGCGCCCGCGCCGCGCCGCAAGGCGGCGAGGCAGGAGGCGGCCGCATGAGGACGGCGAGGGCCATGCTGGCGGCGCTGGCGCTTCTGTGCGCGGCGGCGATGCCGGCGCTGGCCGTCCGGCCCGACGAGATGCTGGCTGATCCGGCGCTGGAGGCGCGCGCGCGCGCCATCTCGGCCGAGCTGCGCTGCATGGTCTGCCAGAACCAGTCGATCGACGATTCCGACGCCGACCTCGCGCACGACCTGCGCGTGCTGGTTCGCGAGCGGCTGACCGCCGGCGACACCGACGCGCAGGCGATCGACTTCATCGTGGCGCGCTACGGCGAGTTCGTGCTGCTGAAGCCGCGCTTCAGCGCCCGCAACGCGCTGCTGTGGGGCACGCCGCTGCTGATCCTGCTCGCCGGCGGGGTCTTCCTCGTGCTGCGCGGCCGGGGCGGCGGCGGCAAGGCCGCGCCGCTGACCGGCGAGGAGCGCGAGCGGCTGAAGGACATACTGGGCGAATAGCCGCGGCCGCCGCCCGTCCCAACATTACGAAATCTTCATACGCCGGAAATGGCGGCGTAATGTCGGCCGACCTATCTCTCTCTGCGAACGATGCGCCAGCATCCCTTCCAAGAGGACAGCAGAGATGGAAAACAATACGAAATCCAGCGTCTCGAAGACCCGCAACCGGCTGATGGCCGCGGTGGCCTCGCTGGCGATCGCCGGCGCGATCGGCTTCGGCGCGGTCGCCACCGGCACCGCCCCCGTGCTCGCCGACGCGGTCCGTGTCGAGAGCCAGCAGCAGGTTCCGAGCTTCGCCGACATCGTCCAGCAGGTCTCGCCGGCGGTCGTCTCCGTCCGCGTCTCGGCCAAGGTGGCGCCCGCCGCCGACGACGGCCAGAACGGCGGCTTCTTCTTCAACTTCCCCGGCTTCCCGGATCTCCCCAAGGACCATCCGCTCAACCGCTTCTTCCGCAACCAGCCGCAGCAGCCCGGCGGCCAGCACTTCGGCAACCGTAACCGTCCCGAGCGCGCCCGCCCGTCGGCGCAGGGCTCCGGCTTCTTCATCTCCGAGGACGGCTACGTCGTGACCAACAACCACGTCGTGGACGGCGGCTCCGAGTTCACGGTGGTGCTCGACGACGGTACCGAGCTGGCGGCCAAGCTGGTCGGCGCCGACCCGCGCACCGACCTCGCCGTGCTCAAGGTCGATGACAAGCGCAAGTTCACCTATGTCGACTTCGCCGACGATTCCAAGGTCCGCGTCGGCGACTGGGTGGTCGCCGTCGGCAACCCGTTCGGCCTCGGCGGCACGGTGACGGCCGGCATCGTCTCGGCCCGCGGCCGCGACATCGGCGCCGGCCCCTATGACGACTTCATCCAGATCGACGCGGCGGTGAACCGCGGCAATTCCGGAGGCCCCGCCTTCAACCTCAACGGCCAGGTGGTCGGCATCAACACCGCCATCTTCTCGCCGTCGGGCGGCAATGTCGGCATCGCCTTCGCCATCCCCGCCTCGACCGCCAAGGACGTGGTCGGCCGCCTGATCAGCAAGGGCTCGATCGAGCGCGGCTGGCTCGGCGTGCAGATCCAGCCGGTGACCAAGGACATCGCCGAATCGCTCGGCCTCGCCAAGACCGAGGGCGCGCTGGTGGCCGACCCGCAGGCCGACGGCCCGGCCAAGGCGGCCGGCATCGTGGCCGGCGACGTCATCACCGCCGTCGACGGCAAGACGGTCGAATCGCCGCGCGAGCTGGCCCGCCTGATCGCCAACCTGGCGCCCGGCACCAGCACCGAGATCACCGTCTGGCGCAACAATGCGGCCAAGACGCTGACCGTCAAGCTCGGTGAGCTGCCCGGCGCGACGCAGGAGGCCAAGGCCGACACCAGCGCGCCGGCCAGCGCCGACGTGCTCGACAGCTTCGGCCTGACCGTGACCCCGTCCGAGGACGGCAACGGGCTGGTCGTCACCGACGTCGACCCGAACGGCGACGCCGCCGAGCGCGGCATCCAGGCGGGCGACGTGATCGTTTCGGTCAACTCCAGCGCGGTGAGCAGCGCCGCCGACATGCAGAAGGCGGTCAAGGCCGCCTCCGACGCCGGCCGCAAGGCGGTGCTCCTGCAGGTCCAGCGCGACAGCAAGAGCGAGTTCATCGCGCTGCCGGTGGCCGAGGGCTGATCGGACTGACGAGCCGTCCCGGCGGCGGCGCAGGCATCCCCGCCCGCCGCCGGGACCGCATCGGGATCGGCGCGGCAGTATCCTCGTTCCGCCCGGTTCCGGCGGCAGCGGAAGGGAGACCTTTCGCTGCCGCTTTCCGTTTCGGGCGACGAGATCGCCTGCCGCAGCACGTTTGGCGTATAAGCATCCCATGAAGATTCTGGTCATCGAGGACGACCGCGAGGCGGCGGAGTACATCCAGAAGGCCTTCGACGAGGCCGGCCACACGGCCGATGTCGCGGCCGACGGCGAGACGGGCTTCTCGCTCGCCGACAGCGGCGACTACGACGTGCTGGTGGTGGACCGCATGCTGCCCCGCCGCGACGGCCTCTCCGTCGTCGCCCAGCTCCGCGCGCGCGGCAAGACCACGCCGGTGCTGATCCTGTCGGCGCTCGGCGAGGTCGACGACCGCGTCACCGGCCTGCGTGCCGGCGGCGACGACTACCTCACCAAGCCCTACGCCTTCTCCGAGCTGCTCGCCCGCACCGAGGCGCTCAACCGCCGCGGCCAGTCGAAGGAGGTCGAGACCGTCTACAAGGTCGGCGACCTCGAACTCGACCGGCTGTCGCACACCGTGCGTCGCGCCGGCCGCGAGATCGTGCTGCAGCCGCGCGAGTTCCGCCTGCTCGAATATCTGATGCGCCATGCCGGCCAGGTAGTCACACGCACCATGCTGCTGGAGAACGTCTGGGACTACCATTTCGACCCGCAGACCAACGTCATCGACGTGCACGTCTCGCGGCTGCGCGCCAAGATCGAGAAGGAATTCGACTCCCCCGTCCTGCATACGGTGCGGGGCGCCGGATACATGCTGAGGGCCGGCTGATTTGGCGGCACTCAGGGCGATCTGGAACACCACGGCCGCGCGGCTCTCCGCGCTCTACCTGATCCTGTTCGTCATCTGCGCGACCGTGCTGGTCGTCTACATGACCTCGCTGTCGACCAGCATGCTGACGGCGCAGACGCGCGACACCATCAACGAGGAGGTGATGGGCCTCGCCCAGGCCTACGACCGCGGCGGCCTGCCCTTTCTCGTGCGTGTCATCGAGCAACGGGCGCGCCAGCCCGGCGCCAACCTCTATCTGATCGCCAATCCCGACGGCCGCGTCCTCACCGGCAACGTCCAGAGCCTCCAGCCGGGAGTGCTGACGACCGACGGCTGGACCGAGCAGCCCTTTTCCTACCGCCGCTTCGGCGAGGCGCTGGGCGAGGCCGACCAGCCCGCCGGCCATGCCGCCGTGGCCATCGTCTTCCGGCTGCCCAACCGCATGATCGTGCTGGTCGGCCGCGACCTCGGCGAGCCGGAGCAGTTCAGCCGCGTCGTGCGCCGCTCGCTGGTCGTCGCCTTCGGCATGATGGGCTTCGGCGCGCTGCTGATCTGGTTCTTCGTCGGCCGCCGCGCGCTGCTGCGCATCGACAGCCTGTCGGAGGCGAGCCGGCGCATCATGGGCGGCGACCTGACCGGCCGGCTGCCGGTCGCCGGCTCGGGCGACGAGTTCGACCGGCTCTCGGAGAACCTGAACACGATGCTGGCGCGCATCGCCTCCCTCAACGAGGGGCTGAAGCAGGTCTCCGACAACATCGCCCACGACTTGAAGACGCCGCTGACGCGCCTGCGCAACCGGGCCGAATCGGTGCTGACCGGCAAGCGCTCCACCCGCGACTACCGCGAGGCGCTGGAGGCCAACATCGCCGAATCCGACCAGTTGATCCGCACCTTCAACGCCATCTTGATGATCTCGCGGCTGGAGGCCGGCAACTCGGCCGAGCCGACCACGCAGGTGGACCTTGCCGAGACGGTGCAGGACGTTGTCGAGCTCTACGAGCCGGTGGCGGAGGAGCGCAAGGTGCGGCTGACCTCGGCCGTCGCCGGCCCGGCGGTGATTCCCGCAAATCGCGAGTTGATCGGCCAGGCGCTTTCGAACATCGTGGACAACGCGATCAAGTACAGCGCGGATGTCGAGGGCCGCGCGGCGGAGGTGAGCGTGAATCTGGAGCAGTCGGCCGCAGGCGTCGTCCTGTCGGTGCGCGACAACGGGCCGGGCGTGCCGGCCGGCGAGCGCGAGCGCGTCACCGAGCGCTTCGTGCGGCTGGAGCAGAGCCGCAACATGCCGGGCTCCGGCCTCGGCCTCAGCCTCGCCAAGGCAGTGATGACCTTCCACGGCGGCCGCCTCGAACTGGCCGACGCCGAGCCGGGTCTCGTCGTCCGCATGGTCTTCCCGCCGCGGGAGGCGGCCGCGTGACGAAGGCGGACGGCAAGCGCGTCGCCTCGGGAGAGGTCTGGTTCGGCCGGCCGGTGCGCGAGCTGCACCCGCTCGACCCCGCCGCCGCCGAGGCCGACCTCGCCGACCTGGTCGAGACTGCCCGGCAGGCCGGCGCCGGCCGCGTCGCCGAAGCCTTGTCGGCCGGCGGGCCGCTCGCCTCCTTCGTCGCCGCCGCGATCGACCTGTCGCCCTATCTGCGCGACTGCCTGCGGCTCGCGCCGGAGATGCTGGAGCCGCTGTTCGACAGGCCGCTCGACGTGCGCATCGGCGAGATCGTCGCGGCCGTCGGCGCGCTGGCCGCCGCGCCTGACCTGACCGAGGCCGACCTGATGCGCGACCTGCGGCGGCTGAAGCGCGAGGCGCATGCGCTGATCGCGCTCGGCGATCTCGCCGGCGAGGCCGACTGCGCCGCGACCGTCGCGCGCCTGAGCGAGCTCGCCGGCGCCTGCGTGCGCACCGCCGTCGCCTGGCTGCTGCGCGAGGCCGACGCCGCCGGCAAGCTGAAGCTGCCCGACCCGGCCGACCCGGAGCGCGGCTCGGGCTGGATCGTCATCGGCATGGGCAAGCTCGGCGCGCGCGAGCTGAACTATTCCTCCGACATCGACCTGATCGTCTTCTTCGACCCCGAGGCGCCGGCGATCGTCGATCCCTACGAGGCCTCGGAGCTGTTCGTGCGGCTGACGCGCCGGCTGGTGCGCATCCTGCAGGACCGCACCGAGCACGGCTACGTCTTCCGCACCGACCTGAGGCTGCGTCCCGATCCCGGCTCGACGCCGCTGGCGATCCCCGTCGAGGCCGCGCTCAACTAGTACGAGAGCCGTGGCCAGAACGGGGAGCGCGCGGCGATGATCAAGGCGAGGGCGCTCGCCGGCGACGTCGCCGCGGGCGAGGCGTTCCTGAAGGAGCTCCAGCCCTATGTCTGGCGCAAATATCTCGACTATGCCGCGATCGCCGACGTCCATTCGATCAAGCGCCAGATCCACGCCCACAAGGGCCACGGCGAGGTCGCCGTGCGCGGCCACAACGTCAAGCTCGGCCGCGGCGGCATCCGCGAGATCGAGTTCTTCGTCCAGACCCAGCAGTTGATCGCCGGCGGCCGCTTTCCCGAGCTGCGCGGCCAGCAGACCGTGCCGATGCTCGCCACCCTCGCAGGGCGCGGCTGGATCACGGCGGAGGCGCGCGACGCGCTGACCGGGCAATACTGGTTCCTGCGCGACGTCGAGCACGCCATCCAGATGGTGGCTGACGAGCAGACCCACATGCTGCCCGAGGACGACGAGGGCCTGACGCGCATCGCCCTGATGCTCGGCTACCCCGACGCCGAGGCCTTCTCGGAGGCCTTCCGCAAGGCGCTGCACCAGGTCGAGCGCCACTATGCGGCGCTGTTCGAGGCCGCCCCGCAGCTCACCTCGACCACCGGCAACCTCGTCTTCACCGGCGACGTCGACGATCCCGACACGCTGCGCACGCTGGAAGGGCTGGGCTTCGAGCGGGCGAGCGACATCTGCCGGGTCATCCGCGCTTGGCACTACGGCCGCTACCGTGCCACGCGCTCGGCCGAGGCGCGCGAGCGGCTGACCGAGCTGACGCCGGCGCTGCTGGAGGCCTTCGGCGCCACCCGCCGCGCCGACGAGGCGCTGCTGCGCTTCGACGAGTTCCTGGCCGGGCTGCCGGCCGGCATCCAGCTCTTCTCGCTGCTGCAGTCGAACCCGCGCCTGCTGCAATTGATGGCCACGATCATGGGCACGGCGCCGCGGCTCGCCGCCATCATCACGCGCCGGCCGCACGTCTTCGACGGTCTGCTCGACCCGGCGCTGCTGTCGGAGCTGCCGAGCAAGGCCTATCTCAACGAGCGCCTCGTCGCCTTCCTCAACGGCGCCAGCGACTACGAGGAGATCCTCGACCGGCTGCGCATCTTCGCCTCCGAGCAGAAGTTCCTGATCGGCATGCGCCTGCTCACCGGCTCGATCGACGCCTCGCGCGCCGGCAAGGCCTTCTCCGATCTCGCCGACCTGACGATCGGCGCCGCGCTCGCGGCCGTCGTCGGCGCGTTCGCCTCCCGCCACGGCCTCGTGCCCGGCGGCCGCATCGTCGTGCTCGGCATGGGCAAGCTCGGCAGCCGCGAGCTGACGGCCGGCTCCGACGTCGACATGATCCTGCTCTACGACCACGATCCGGGCGCCGAGGAATCCGACGGCGACAAGCCGCTCGCCCCGTCGCACTATTTCAGCCGGCTGACGCAGCGGCTGATCGCGGCCGTCTCGGCGCCGACGGCCGAAGGCGTGCTCTACGAACTCGATCTGCGGCTGCGTCCCTCCGGCAACAAGGGGCCGGTCGCCACCCACATCGACGCCTTCGGCAAGTACCAGCGCGAGGAGGCCTGGACCTGGGAGCACATGGCGCTCACCCGCGCCCGCGTGGTCGCCGGCGAGGCCGGGCTGGCCGACAAGGTCGAGGCCGAGATCGCCGCGATCCTCGCCCAGCCGCGCGACGCCGCCAAGGTCCGCCGCGATGCGGTCGAGATGCGCGAGCTGATCGGCAAGGAGAAGCCGCCGCAGGGCAAGTGGGACCTGAAGCTGATGCCCGGCGGCCTGATCGACCTCGAATTCGTCGCCCAGGTGGCGACGCTGACGGGCGCGGTCGAGGCCGACCGGCGGCTGACGGCCACGGCCGACGTCCTCGCCCACCTGTCGCCGGCCTTCGCCGAGCCGCAGGTCCGCCAGGAGCTCGGCGACGCGCTCGCGCTTTATTCGACGCTGACGCAGATCATCCGCCTCTGCCTCACCGGCTCGGTCGACAGCGAAGGCATCCCGCCGGGGCTGGCCGACCTGCTGCTCGCCCGCACCGACCTGCCCGAGATGAAGGTGCTGGAGGCGCATGTCGCCGAGACCGCGCGCAAGGTGAGGGCGCATTTCGACGCGCTGCTCAAGGGCCGGCGCAAATAGGCGGCTACTTCGACGCCTTGCGCGTGCCGTCGCGGTCGGCTTCGCCGGACGCGGCTCCGTCGCCGGACGTGATGCTGATGTGGCCGTTGGCGATCAGGTGCATCTTGTCGGTCCAGCTCACCGTCCACTCGCCCTCGTCGCAGGTCACCCACCAGCCGCCGCTGCCGTCGGCCGGCACCGGCTCGGCACTCTTGGCCGGCAGCGTGCACTTCGTGCCCCAGTTCGACAGGACGGTGGCCAGCGTCAGGCGACGCGCCTCGTCCGGCCGCTGCGCGATCTCCTCGCTGAAGCCGGCGACGGCGTAGGGCTGCTCGGCATGGGCGTAGGCGTGCTCAGCGGCCGCCTTGCTCTCCTTCTCGACCATGTCCCGCACCGCCCGCGCCAACCCGGCGCGGCCGCCCATCGCGTCGAGCAGCCGCTCGAACAGCGCGTCGTCCAGCTCGCCGGTCGGCTCCAGCCCAAGCTTCGCCTGGAACGCCTTCAGCGCCGCGCGCGTCTTGCCGCCGAGCCGGCCGTCGACGTCGCCGGCGTAGAGGTCGAGCGCATAGAGCATCTGCTGGGCGTAATAGGCGCGGTCGGAGGCGCGGTTCTGCTCGGCCGACAGCTCGCGGGCGTTGTTGCTGATGGTGGCGTTCGTCCAGCACAGCGTGCCCGACTGGGCGATGCAGGTGGCGAGCGCCATCGTGAAGGCGCCGAACGGGTTGGCGAGGCCGCAGGAGAAGCCGACGCCGCGCGCGCGGTCGTCGGCGAAGGCGATCGCGCTCCAGCCGCCGTCGCATTCCAGCACGAACTTGCACTGGCTGCCGCCTTCCTCGCATGCGTCATGCGCCTCGCGCTCGGAGCGGTTGTAATTGTAGCCCGCCGCCCAGCCGTAATACTGCTCCGGCTCGGAATAGAAGAACACGGTCGCCGCCTGGCCGGCGCGCGCGCCGGCAAGCAGGACGACGGCCGCCAGCGCGGCGGCACGGCCAATCCACGAAAGCGTCGATCGCGGCGGCATCGAGGAAATACCCCGGTGGGATACGCCCCGAAATTACGCCTGCCTTTGCGGCCTTACAATGACCGCCAGGCCGGCCTGGCCCCCTTCGCAGAGTGATCTATGTGAGCGCCGGCGTGATGTCGGTCAAATGGAAGTCATCGCCGACGAAGAGCAGGGGTGCCGACAGGCTGCTGGCCAGCGCATAGGCGAAGCTGTCGCCGAAATTCAGGCCTTTGCGGTTGCCGAAGCCTTTTCCGAACCGGATCTGCGCCTCCAGCGCGGTCCGCGCGAGCGCGGCGTCCAGCGGCGCGATCTCGATACCGAGCATGGACAGGAACGCGTCCAGGTCAGCGATGGCATTGCGGCGCTGGCCCGGAGCGGCGCGGCCTGCCAGCACGGTGCCCGTTTCGACGTAGTTCGCTGCCGAGATCATCCGGGAGGCGCTGGTTTCGAGCGCCGAGATGCAGGCCGGCCCCTCGGGTTCCTCGAACAGCATCGCGATGATCGCCGAGGAATCGACGACCAGCATCAGCGTCCGCTCTCGTCCATGCTGTCGCCACCCGCGACGTCCCATTCGGCCTGCGTGACGGGGCTGCGATCGTAGCGGTGCGCGACCGACTGCGCGAAAGCCCTGACCCGCGACTCCAGATCTTCCTGCGTCCGGCCGCGACGCAGATTGTCGAGCCGCTCGCGCAAGGCGGTGGTGACGGCCTGCGTCATAGTTTCGCCCGTCAGGCGGGAAAGCTCGCGCGCCAGTCGGTCCGCCTCGTCGGTCTTGATGCTCAATGCCATCGGTCGAGCCCGCTTTCTAGATTTGCAATCTATATAGCGCCGCGACACCGACAGTACCAGCTTCCTCCGGAAGGGCTTCCGCTACGCCGCCTGCTTGGCCTGCTCCCGTGCACGCCGGCGGCGGCGGACCGGGATGCGCACCGAGACGATCGTGCCCACCCCTTCGGTCGAGCGGATCTTCAGCGCGCCGCCATGCAGTTCGGCGAGCGAGCGCGAGATGGCGAGGCCGAGGCCGGAGCCGGTGTGGTTCTTGGAGAACTGGTTCTGCACCTGCTCGAACGGCCGGCCGAGCTTCTTCAGCGCCTCGGCGGGGATGCCGCAGCCATTGTCCTCGATGGTGAGCGTGACGGCGCCCGCCACCTTGCGCGCCCTGAGCAGGATGCGGCCGCCCTGGCCGGTGAACTTCACCGCGTTGGAGAGCAGGTTGATGACGATCTGCTTCACCGCCCGCCGGTCGGCCTCGAGCGCCAGCGTGTCGGCCACCTTGGTGTCGAGCGTGATCGCCTTCTTCTCCGCCTGCAGCGCCACCACCCGCACCGTCTCGTCGATCAGCGGCGACAGGTCGATCGTCTCGCGGTCGATCGAGAACTGGCCCGCCTCGATCTTCGACATGTCGAGGATGTCGTTGATGACGCCGAGCAGATAGCCGCCGCTGGCATGGATGTCGCGGATGTACTCCTCGTATTTCGGCGAGCCGAGCGAGCCGAACAGGCCCTGCTGCATCAGCTCGGAGAAGCCGATGATGGCGTTGAGCGGCGTGCGCAGCTCGTGGCTCATATTGGCGAGGAATTCCGACTTGGCGCGGTTGGCGGCCTCGGCGCGCTCGGTCTCGCGCATGTATTTGCGGTTGAGCTCGACCAGCTCGCGCGTGCGCTCCTCCTCGGACTTTCGCGCCAGGCTCAGGTCGTGGATGGTCGCCATCAGCCGCCGCTCGCTGTCGACCAGCTTCTCCTGGTGCAGCTTGATCTGGGTGATCTCGGTGCCGATCGACACCGTGCCGCCGTCGCGCGTGGTCAGTTCGTTGACCTGCAGCCAGCGGCCGTCGGCGAGCTGGCGCTCGTAGCAGACGCCGCCGCGCGCCGAGGCCGGGTGCGGCAGCCGGCGGTCGGTGACGTAGGCCGTCATCCGCTTCTCGATGTGCTGGCGCAGCGCGCCGGGCATCACCTCGCTCGCCGGCAGGCCGCTGTCCTGCTGGAACTTGGTGTTGCACATGACGAGCCGCTGGTTGGCGTCCCACAGCACGAAGGATTCGCCGATGCTCTCGATCGCCGTGCGCAGGCGCAGGTCGGCCACTTCCGAGCGCTGGGCGAGGTGGCGCTGCTCGGTGACGTCGACGGCGATGCCGATCAGGTGCACGTCGGTGGCGTCGGGATCGACCACCTGCGCGCGCGCCCGCATCCACACCCACTGGCCGTCGGCGCGGCGCATGCGGAACACCTGGTCGATCTGCGCCGTCTCGCGCGCCACGATCCGGTTGGCGAGCTCGAACAGGTCGCCGTCGTCCGGGTGGATGATCTTGGCGACCTCGCCGAAGGACAGCATCGCCTCGCAGGGCTCGTAGCCCAGCATGTCGAACATCGAGCGCGACCAGTACATGCGCCCGCGCGCCATGTCCCAGTCCCACAGGCCGCAGCGGCCGCGCACCAGCGCGAGGTCGACGCGCTCGTGTGCCTGCAGATAGAGCCGGTCGGCGGCCGCCGCCCGGCTGGCCTGGCTGAAATAGGCGTAGAGGATGACGATCAGCACCGTCGCCGTCAGCACGAACAGCGTGACGTTGAGCGACACCGCCTTGTGCCACTGGGCGAGCACGGCGTCGCGCGGCACCATCACCAGCGCGCCGGCCTCGCGGCCGCGCGTCATGTCGAGCGCGGCGAACCATTCGGCTCCGCCGACCGAGACGTCGAGCACGCCGGCGCGGGCGCCGAAAAGGAACAGCGGCTGCCCGCCCGCGATCAGGCTGTCCAGCGGCCGGCCGGACCAGCCGCGCGCATTGTCGGTGGCGGCGACGAGCTTCAGGTTGCCGTCGGTGACGGCGAGCACGTGGGCCGGGTCGAGCAGCCCGTTGCGGGAGAAGCCGTCGAGCATGTCCTGCGTGGCCGAGAGCTCGCGATAGGCGCCGGTCAGCTCCAGCGTGGAGGCGACCTGCCCGGCCGCCAGCGCCAGCGTGCTGCGCGCCGAGCGCTCGATGTCGTCGCGCTGCGCGGTGAGCGACAGCACCCGCGAGCAGGCGATGACGACGAGGAAGATCATGATCAGCGTCGGGATCGACCGGCGCAGATAGGGCTCCGCCGCCAGCAGCCGCTGGTAGGCGGGCTCGGCGATCATCTTCACGTTTCCGGCGAGGCCCGTCCGCATCCGCGGCCCCCTGCCGCCGGATGCAAAGACGCCTCCTTCGGGCGCGTGCAACGCGTCCGTTCTGGCCATTCAACGGCTCCCCGTAGCCGACTGGATTGGGTGACCCGGATACACCGCACTCCCGAATCATCCATAAGGAATCAGAGGTGATTCGCGGTGTCCAGAGGGAATCGGGCAGTCGGCAGTCGGCAGTCGGCAATCGGGCCGAAAATGTCGGTCCGTCTTGAACGCCGAAGGCTCGGCGTCAACGCTTCTCCGACTGCCGACTGCCGACTGCCGACTGCCGACTGCCGACTGCCGCTATCCCAGCGTCCTTCCCACGATGTCCGCAAGGTCGCGCGACAGTCCGGCATGCGAGGCGATGCCGGCGAGCGCTTCGCGGGCGGCGGCCTGCCGGACCGGTTCCAGCGAGCGCCAAGAGCGGAAGGCGGTGGCCAGCCGTGCCGCCACCTGCGGGTTGCGCTTCTCCACCTCCATGACGGCGTCGGCGAACAGCCGGTAGCCGCTGCCGTCGGCGCTGTTGAAGGCGCTCTGGTTGGCGGCCCCGAAGGTGCCGACCAGCGCGCGCACCCGGTTGGGGTTGGCGATCGAGAAGCGCGGGTGCTGCATCAGCTTCGCCACGCGGCCGACGGTCTCCGCGCCCGGCACGGTGGCCTGGATCTGGAACCATTTGTCCAGCACCAGCGCGTCGCCGCCATAGCGCCGCTCGAACTCGGCGAGCGCGGCGTCGGCCTCGGCGGAGCCTGCGAAGCGGTGGGCGAGGATGGTCAGCGCGGCCGCCCTGTCGGTCATGTTGGTCGCGGTCTGGAACTGCCGGGCCGCCAGCGCCGGGCTGTTCGAGCCCAGCGTCACGTAGTCGAGCAGGATGTTCTTCAGTGCCCGCCGGCCCGCACCCGTCGCGTCCGGCCGGAACGGGCCGGCGTCGTGCAGCTCCGCGATCAGCCGCTCGAAGGTCGCGCCGTCCGCGGCGGCGATCGCGCCGGCCAGCGCCTCGCGCGCGGCGCGGATGGCGTCGGGGTCGATGTCGGAGCCGATCTCGCGGGCGATGTCGGCCTCCGACGGCAGGCTGAGCATCAGCGCCCGGAAGGCTTCCTCGAGCCGCCGGTCGGCGGCGATCTCGCCGGCGATCGCGGCGAGTTCGGGCGCGAACGCCGCCTTGCGGCCGTCGCGCAGCTTGCCGGTCGCGGCGATGAGCGCCTGCGTGAACAGGCCGTTCAGCGCCTCCCAGCGGCAGAAGGCGTCGCTGTCGTGGCGGGCGAGGAACAGCCGGTCGGCCTGGCTCTGCTCCAGCGCCAGCGTGACCGGCGCGGAGAAGCCGCGGTTGATCGACAGCACCGGTCGCTCCGATACGCCGGCGAAGCGCAGCGTGTGCCGCCGCTTGTGCAGGTGGATGACGCCGTCCTCGACGCCGCCGCCCTCGGGCGCTGCCGCCTTGATCTCCTCGCCATTGCCACCGATCAGGCCGAAGGCGAGCGGGATGTGCATCAGCCGCTTGCGGCTCTCCGAGGGCGTCGGCGGCACCGACTGCTCCAGCTCCAGCGTGAACTCGCGCCGGTCGGCGTCGTAGGCCGTGGTGACGGCGACGTTGGGCGTGCCGGCCTGGTGGTACCAGAGCGCGAACTGCGTCAGGTCGCGGCCCGACGCGTCGGCGAAGCAGCGGAGAAAGTCCTCGATGGTGACGGCCTGCCCGTCATGGCGCTCGAAATAGAGGTCCATGCCGCGCCGGAAGGCGTCGCGCCCGACCACCGTGCGGATCATCCGCACCACCTCCGAGCCCTTCTCGTAGACGGTCGCCGTGTAGAAGTTGTTGATCTCGCGATAGCGCCGCGGCCTCACCGGATGCGCCAGCGGCCCCTGGTCCTCGGGGAACTGCATGGCCCGCAGCGTGCGCACCTCCTGGATGCGCTTGACCGGCCGCGAGCGCATGTCGGCCGAGAACTCGTGGTCGCGGAAGACGGTCAGCCCTTCCTTGAGGCAGAGCTGGAACCAGTCGCGGCAAGTGATTCTGTTGCCTGTCCAATTGTGGAAATATTCGTGCGCGATGACGGCCTCGATCCCCGCATAGTCGCCGTCCGTCGCGGTCTCCTCGTCGGCCAGCACGTATTTGTCGTTGAAGACGTTGAGGCCCTTGTTCTCCATCGCCCCCATGTTGAAGTCCGACACCGCGACGACGTTGAAGACGTCGAGGTCGTATTCGCGGCCGAACGTCTCCTCGTCCCAGCGCATGGAGCGCTTCAGCGCGTCCATCGCGTAGAGCGCGCGCGGCTCCTTGCCGCGCTCGACATATATGCCGAGGTCCACCTTCCGGCCGGAAGCGGTGACGAAGCGGTCGCGCACGCTGCCGAGGTCGCCGGCCACCAGCGCGAACAGGTAGGACGGCTTGGGGAAGGGGTCGTGCCACACGGCGAAGTGGCGGCCGTCGCCGAGGTCCCCGTGCTCGACCGGGTTGCCGTTGGAGAGCAGCAGGGGGGCGGCCTGCCGGTCGGCCTCGATGCGCACCTGATAGACCGACAGCACGTCCGGCCGGTCGAGGAAATAGGTGATGCGGCGGAAGCCCTCCGCCTCGCACTGGGTGCAGTAGACGCCGTTGGAGCGGTAGAGGCCCATCAGCGCCTGATTCGCCTGCGGCGCGATCTGCGTCTCGATGCGCAGGGTGAAGCGGCGGCCGACCGGCGGCTCCTTGAGCACAAGCCGGTCGGGGCCGGTCTCGACCTGGTCGAGATTGCTGCGCTTGCCGTCGATCTCCAGCGAGACCAGCTCCAGCCCGTCGCCGTCGAGCACCAGCGGCGCCAGCAGGTCCGCGCCCTCGCGCCGCTCGACCGTCAGCTCGGCCACCACCCGCGTGCGCTCGGGATCGAGCCGGAAGGTGAGCTTCGTCTCGGGGATCAGATAGTCGCTCGGCCGGTAATCCTCGAGCCGGAAGACCTGTCCGGTATCGCTCGCCATGTCTGGCCCTCGTTGCTTGAACCCTCCGGGGCGTCCTTGCCGGGGCCCCGTCGTGGCTTATGTAATTCGGCTCGCTGCCCTTTACATGAAATGCGCGAGCCGACAAAACTGAGGCGGAGCGGGCCGGCCGCTTTTGTTCGCCCGCTCCCCAGGCAAAGTCTCCCAGGATCCAGCCGCATGAACGTCATGACGCCGAAGTTCGGAATGGGGGCCCCCGTTCGCCGCAAGGAGGACGACGCCTTCATCACCGGCCGCGGCCGCTACACCGACGACATCGCGCCCGCGCGCGTGCTGCATGGCTACGTGCTGCGCTCGCCGATCGCCAACGGCGCCTTCCGCATCGCCTCCACCGAGGCCGCCCGCGCCGCGCCCGGCGTGCATCTCGTGCTGACGGCCGCCGATCTCGGCCATGTCGGCGACCTGAAGTCGGGCGTCATGCAGATGCAACCCGACGGCACCCGTGCGCCGACGCGCGACATCCCGGTCCTGTGCCGCGACCGGGTCCACCATGTCGGCGACGCGGTCGCCTTCGTCGTGGCCGACAGCCGCGAGCTGGCGCAGGACGCGGCCGAACTGATCGAGGTCGATTTCGAGCCGGAGGACGCGGCGGCGGCCACTGCTACCGCGCTCGACGAAGGCACGCCGCTGGTCTGGCCCGAGCTTGGCACCAACCGCGCCTTCCTCTACGAGCTGGGCGACCGCGGCAAGGCCGGCGCCGCCTTCGCGAAGGCCGAGCGCGTCACCCGCATCCATTTCGTCAACTCGCGCCTCGTCTGCAACTACATGGAGCCGCGCGCGGCGATCGCCGAGTGGCGGCCGGACGAGGACCGCTTCGTGCTGACCACCGGCTCGCAGGGCGTCCACGGCATGCAGGGCATCCTCGCGCGCGTGTTCGGCATCGAGCCTGCGAAGCTGCGCGTGGTCACGCCGGACGTCGGCGGCGGCTTCGGGCCGAAGAGCTTCGTCTACCGCGAATACCCGCTGGTGATGGAGGCCGCGCGGCGGACCGGCCGCCCGGTGAAATGGACCGGCGACCGCAGCGAGCACTTCCTCGAGGATGCGCAGGGCCGCGACAACGTCGCGACCGCCGAGATGGCCATGGACAAGGACGGCCGCTTCCTCGGCCTGCGCGTCTCGCTGGTCGCCAACATGGGCGCCTATTGCAGCCAGTACGGCCCCTACATCCCGCATATGGGCGCCAGCATGTCGACCGGCGTCTACGACATCCCCGCGCTCGACGTGACGATCTCCGGCGTCTACACCAACACCGTGCCGGTCGATGCCTATCGCGGCGCCGGCCGGCCCGAGGCAGCCTTCCTGATCGAGAAGCTGGTGGACGCCTGCGCCCGCGACCTCGGGCTGTCGCCCGACGAGATCCGCCGCCGCAACTTCATCAAGCCGCGGCAGTTTCCCTACACCACGCCGACCGGCCGCAAATACGACGTCGGCGAGTTCGCCGGCCACATGGATCTCGCCATGGAGCGGGCCGGCTGGGCGGATTTCGAGGCGCGCCGCGCCGAGGCGGCCGCCCGCGGCAGGCTGCGCGGCATCGGTATGGCGACCTACATCGAGGCCTGTGCCTTTGCCGGCTCCGAGCCCGCGCATCTCAGGCTCAACGGCGACGGCACGGTGACGCTGTTCATCGGCACCCAGTCGAACGGGCAGGGCCACGCCACCGCCTACGCCCAGCTCGTCGCCGAGAAGCTGTCGATGGACCTTGCGCGCGTCGAGGTGCGCCAAGGCGACACCGACGAGCTGGCCAAGGGCGGTGGCACCGGCGGCTCGCGCTCGATCCCGCTCGGCGGCGTGTCGGCCGCGCGCGCCGGCGAGGACCTCGCCGCAAAGCTGAAGCGGATCGCCGCCGACGAGCTGGAGGCCTCGCCCGCCGACATCGAGCTTTCCGAGGGTGCTGCCCGCATCGTCGGCACCGACCGCTCGCTCGACTTCGCCGCGATCGCCAAGGCGGCGAGGAACCCGGACGATTTGAAGGGCTTCGGCGAGTTCGTCCAGAACGAGGCGACCTATCCGAACGGCACCCATATCTGCGAGGTCGAGATCGACCCGGATACCGGCGCGACCGAGGTGGTCGCCTACACGATCGTTGACGATTTCGGCGCGACCGTGAACCCGATCCTGCTCGCCGGCCAGGTGCATGGCGGCGTCGTGCAGGGCATCGGCCAGGCGCTGACCGAGGACACCGTCTACGGCGAGGACGGCCAGCTCGTCACCGCCAGCTTCATGGACTACGCCATGCCGCGCGCCGACGCCGTGCCCTCCTTCCATTTCGAGACGCGCAACGTGCCCTCCACCACCAACGCGATGGGCATCAAGGGCGCCGGCGAGGCGGGCACGATCGGATCCACGCCGGCCACCATGAACGCCGTCACCGATGCGCTCTGGCGCGCCCACGGCATCGGCCACATCGACATGCCGGCGACGCCGCTCAGGGTGTGGCAGGCGATCCGTTCGGCAGCCGGCCGCTGAGGCGGAAACGGCAGGGGAGGCGGGGTCGCTCTGAAATGGCGGAAAGCGGCGAGGGGCCGACGACGACGCTGGGTGCGCGGCCGCTGCTTGCCATCGGTCTGAAGATGATCTCCGTCACGATCTTCGTCGGCATGTCGACGTCGATCAAGCTGGCGGGGCCGGTCGATGCCGGCCAGATCGTCTTCTACCGCTCGCTCTTCGCGGTTGTGCCGATCCTGATCTTCCTCGCCTTCCGCGGCGAGCTGATCTCGGGCATGGTCACGCACCGGCCCTGGAGCCACATCACGCGCGGCATGATCGGCGTGTTCTCGATGTGGCTCAACTTCGTCGGGTTGACCCGCCTGCCGCTCCCTGAACAGATCACGCTCAACTACGCGCAGCCGCTGGTGGTTGTCGTGTTCGGCGCGCTGTTCCTCGGCGAGACGGTGCGCGTCTATCGCTGGAGCGCCGTCATCGTCGGCTTCGTCGGCGTCGTCATCGTCGCCTGGCCGAAGCTGACGCTGCTCACGGGCGGCCAGGCGATGGCGGGCGAGCAGGCGATCGGCGCGGCCTCCGTGCTGGCCGGCGCGCTGGTGTCGGGCTTCGCCATGCTGCAGGTGCGCCAGCTCGTCGTCACCGAGAAGTCCTCCACCATCGTGCTGTGGTTCTCGCTCACCTGCGCGGCCTGCGGGCTGGCCACGCTGCCCTTCGGCTGGACGCCGCTGTCGGCCATGCAGGTCACCTGGCTGGTGCTGTCGGGGCTGGCCGGCGGCGTCGCCCAGATCCTCATGACCGAGGCCTACCGCCACGGCGACGTGTCGATCATCGCGCCGTTCGAGTACACCTCGATGGTGCTGGGCATCGCCATCGGCTATTTCGTCTTCAACGACATCCCGACCATCTACACGCTGGTCGGCGGCTCCATCGTCGTCGCCGCCGGCATCTTCATCATCTTCCGCGAGCAGCGCCTGGGGCTGGAGCGGGGCAGGGCGCGCAAGGTCACCCCGCCGCAGGGCTGAGCTCAGCCGTTCGCCGCCGGCAGCCGCACCACGATCGCGTTCGCCGCGACGACGAGGGCGGCGCCGGCCACGGTCGCAGCAAGCCGGTCGACGAGCACCGCGGCCTCGACCGGCCGTCCGGCGTCGAGCAGCAGGATGATGAGCGGCGTCATGCAGGCGGCGTAGGCGAGGTAGCTGCGCGGCCGCAGCCATGTCGCCAGCCCCGAGAGAGCCGCGACCGGCGCGGCCAGCGCCCAGCCGTGCGGCTCCCATCCGACCATCAGCCCGGTCGCGGCGACGCCGAGCAGGGCGCCGAGCGATCTCTGCACCGCCATGACCGGCGGCCGCTCCGGCTCGCGCCGACACAATATGGCGATCGTCACCGCGATCCAGTGCAGGTGATGGCCCGGCCACAGATGGTCGGCCACGGCCGCGACGGCGAGCGCGGGCACCAGCCGCAGCGCGAACTGCCAGCCGGCGAGGCCGCGCAGCGACCGCCTCCAGCGCCGGAATCTCTGCCGCGCCGTCGCCGTGGCTGGGGTGGGAATCGGGGTCGACGGGGATGCGCCGGCGACCTTGCGCCATGCGGCCGCGAACAGCAGCGCGACCACTAAGGTGATGAGCGTGCCGGCTCCGGTCAAAAGGAAGAGCGCGGCCGGCTCTGCGGCTTCCGCGAAGCTTCCGGCGAGAATGGAGAACACGATGAAGCGGCCGCTCGCCATTGCGAGGCCGCGGCTGTAGCCGCCGGCGAGCGCGGCGAGCCCGGCCGCGGCGACCATCGCCATGTCGCCCCACCAGCCTCGGCCGGCGCAGA
>JAFKJY010000155.1 GCA_017305835.1 Hyphomicrobiales bacterium | reverse complement strand
TCCGGGCCGCCTTCCCGGACAAGGAGTTCGAGACCGTCGAACGCCTGCTTTACACGGTGAAGCTCAAATTGCCCTGGCGTCGCTTCGCGCTCGAGCTCGCCTCGGGGCTCGGCAGGGACCTCGTCTTCGTCGCGGTCAACAAGAGGTCGTCGGCGAGCGGGTTCCCGCCGATCCGCACCTGGTCCGACGCCGAGGTGGAAAAGCTGCTCTCGGATGCCTCGCACAAGGCACGCGAGCGGGGCGTGCGCAACCCGCTGCGCGTCGCCGCCGACGCACGCGACGTGGCCGGCGCGATCATCGACTGCGCCGCCGGGCAGGGGGCCGATCACATCGTGGTCGGCTCCGGCAAGGCCTCGCTCGCCGGCCGGCTGCTGCTCGGGTCGGTGTCCGAGGCGGTCGTGCGGCTGGCGCCCTGCACGGTCACCGTCGCGCGCTGAACCCGAGCCGCCGCCGGCGCGCTGTATTCAATTCAGCGCGTCGCCGACAGCAGCGCGAAATGCGCGCCCTGCGGGTCCTGGCACTGGACGACCCACGAGCCGCCGGGAACCTCCATCGGCCCCATCAGCACCTTGCCGCCATTGCCGGTCACGCGGCCGGCGGCCGCGTCGATGCCCTCGACGTTGAAATAGAACTGCCAGACGGGGACCGGGATCTGGTCGGGCTTGTCCATCATGCCGCCTGCCTGCCTGCCCTTCTCGAAGCCGAACAGGGCATAGATGCCCATCTCGCCCATGTCGAACTCGTCTTCCTTGGTCCAGCCGAACTGGCCGGAATAGAAGTCGAGCGCGGCGCGCCAGTCGCTCGTGTAGAGCTCGTGCCAGCCGACCTGCCCGCGCGCGGCGCGGTCGATGGGCGGCTGGTCCGGCCCCTGCGGGGCGAGGAACATGAACATCGCGCCCTGCGGGTCGCCGACGACGGCGAAGCGGCCGACGGTGGGGATCTCGGTCGGCGGCCGGTGCACCTTGCCGCCGGCCTTCTTCAGGCTCTCGCAGGCGGCGTCGATGTCGGGCGTGTAGACGTAGCCGACCCATGCCGGCGGCAGGTCGGCCTGCGGCATCGGCATGATGCCGCCTATGCCGCGCTCGCCGGCATTCAGCACGGTGTAGGGCATGCCGCCGCCGGGATCGAAGGCCTGCGGCGTCCAGCCGACGACGGCGGTGTAGAAGGCCTCCGCGCCCTTCATGTCGGGGGTCATCAGCTCGTACCAGAAGAAGGATTTCGCGTGCATCCGCTCGTCTCCGTCGCAAGGCCGGCCCGCATCGGATCGCATGGTGGGCGCAGATCAGGTTGATGTCAACGTATCACCTCGGTCGGCGTGGCTTCCGCAAAACATGACTGAAAAAGTCAAGTAAATCGGTGGCTTAGCTTCGGCCGAAAAAATTTGACCGATTGATAAAAAATGAAATCGTGCTAGCCTTCCCCTCAACAAGACCAATGGGGAACCGACGATGGCCGAAGGGCAGTTCAAGGAGGGCATAGCCTCCGGCAGGCTCGCGCCCGCCGAATACGCCGCCAATTTCGCCGACCTGCATCCGCCGCTCGACGAGCATGAGGCGCTGGTCGAGGCCGACCGCTGCTATTTCTGCTACGACGCGCCGTGCATGCAGGCATGCCCGACGTCGATCGACATCCCGATGTTCATCCGCGAGATCGCGACGGGCAATCCGATCGGCTCGGCCAGGACGATCTTCGACCAGAACATCCTCGGCGGCATGTGCGCCCGCGTCTGCCCGACCGAGACGCTGTGCGAGGAAGCCTGCGTGCGCGAGACGGCCGAGGGCAAGCCGGTGCAGATCGGCCGCCTGCAGCGCTACGCGACCGACGCGGCGATGGAAGCGGGCAAGCAGTTCTACACGCGCGCCGCGCCGACCGGGCGCCGGATCGCCGTCGTCGGCGCCGGCCCGGCGGGGCTCGCCGCCGCGCACCGGCTGGCCGTGAAGGGCCACGACGTCACCGTCTTCGAGGCGAAGGAGAAGCCGGGCGGCCTCAATGAATACGGCATCGCCGCCTACAAGAGCACCGGCGACTTCGCGCAGGCCGAGGTCGACTACGTCACCGCGATCGGCGGCATCGCCATCGAATACGGCCGCGCGCTCGGCCGCGACGTGCATCTCTCCGACCTCGCAGCCTCCTACGACGCGGTGTTCCTCGGCATGGGACTCGCCGGCGTCAACGCGCTGCGCGCCGACGGCGAGGACGCGCAGGGCGTCGAGGATGCGGTCGACTTCATCTCCGTGCTGCGGCAGGCGAGCGATCTCGGCTCGCTGCCGATCGGCCGCCGCGTCGTCGTCATCGGCGGCGGCATGACGGCGGTGGACGCGGCCGTGCAGTCGAAGCTGCTCGGCGCCGAGGAGGTGACGATCTGCTACCGCCGCGGCAAGGAGCAGATGAACGCCTCGGAGTTCGAGCAGGATCTGGCGGCCTCGCACGGCGTCACCATCCGCCACTGGCTGCAGCCGAAGAAGGTGATCGCGCAGGACGGCCGCGTCGCGGCGATCGAGCTCGAATACACGGCCGAGCGCGACGGCAGGCTTGCCGGCACCGGCGAGACGGTCGTGCTCGCCGCCGACCAGGTGTTCAAGGCGATCGGCCAGACCTTCGTGCCGGCCGCGCTCAACGGCTCGGCCGCGACGGTCACGCTCGAGAAGGGCCGCGTCAAGGTCGACGCCGAAGGGCGCACCTCGATGCCCAAGGTCTGGGCCGGCGGCGACTGCGTCACCGACGCGCGCGAGGACCTGACGGTCGCGGCCGTCGCAGCCGGCCGCGACGCGGCCGAGAGCATCCACCGGGCTTTGACCTCGAACGGCCGGGGATGAAGAACGTCATGGTCATCGACGGCGCCGAGAACTGTGCCTACGACGTCTTCGCGGCCACGGACGACGAGTTCGCCCTGTTCTTCCCGGCCGAGGGACAGGACATCGCGTTCATCGACGAGATACGAGGCGAGGGAGAGGCGGCCGATGCTGCTTTTCTCCGGCTCTGGCAAAGGCCCGTCGAGAAGAAGACCATGCAGGGCCTGCACGGCACCATCTTCTATGATCTCGATCACAAGAAGCAATTCTATCCTAACCGAAGAGACGGCGACCTGACGGACGGTCGCGCGCGTCGTCGGCGGTAGATGGGGAACCCAAAATGGCTGACATCCGCAACGACTTCATCGGCATCAGATCCCCCAATCCGTTCTGGCTGGCCTCGGCGCCGCCGACGGACAAGGCCTACAATGTCGAGCGCGCCTTCAAGGCGGGCTGGGGCGGCGTGGTTTGGAAGACGCTGGGCGAGGAAGGCCCGCCGGTCGTCAATGTCAACGGCCCGCGCTACGGCGCGATCTGGGGCGCGGACCGCAGGCTGCTCGGCCTGAACAACATCGAGCTGATCACCGACCGGCAGCTCCAGGTGAACCTGCAGGAGATCAAGCAGGTCAAGAAGAACTGGCCGGACCGGGCGCTGATCGCCTCGATCATGGTGCCATGCGAGGAGGCGAGCTGGAAGGCGATCCTGCCGGCGGTCGAGGAGACCGAATGCGACGGCATCGAGCTCAATTTCGGCTGCCCGCACGGCATGAGCGAGCGCGGCATGGGCGCGGCCGTCGGCCAGGTGCCGGAATACATCGAGATGGTGGCTCGCTGGTGCAAGCAGTACACGCGCATGCCCGTCATCGTGAAGCTGACGCCCAACATCACCGACATCCGCTACCCGGCGCGCGCGGCGCACAAGGGCGGGGCGGACGCCGTCTCGCTGATCAACACGATCTCGTCGATCACCTCGGTCAACCTCGACAATTTCTCGCCTGAGCCGTCGATCGACGGCAAGGGCAGCCATGGCGGCTATTGCGGTCCGGCGGTGAAGCCGATCGCGCTCAACATGGTGGCCGAGATCGCGCGCGACCCGCAGACGCGCGGCCTGCCGATCTCGGGCATCGGCGGCGTCACGACGTGGCGCGACGCGGCCGAGTTCCTGGCGCTCGGGGCCGGCAACGTGCAGGTCTGCACGGCCGCCATGACCTACGGATTCAAGATCGTGCAGGAGATGATCTCCGGCCTGTCCAACTGGATGGACGAGAAGGGCCACCGCTCGCTCGACGACATCATCGGCCGGGCGACGCCGAACGTGACGGACTGGCAGTTCCTCAACCTGAACTACGTGGCCAAGGCCCATATCGACCAGGATCTATGCATCAAGTGCGGTCGCTGCCACATCGCCTGCGAGGACACGTCCCACCAGGCGATCACAGCACAAGTCGACGGCGTGCGCCATTTCGAGGTGATGGAGGACGAGTGCGTCGGCTGCAATCTGTGCGTCAACGTCTGCCCGGTCGAGGACTGCATCACGATGGAGCCGCTGGCCGCCGGCGTGATCGACCAGCGCACGGGCAAGCCGGTCTCGCCGGTCTACGCCAACTGGACCACGCATCCCAACAATCCCGCCGCCAGGGTCGCGGCGGAATAGCTCCTCCCCGGAGCGGGCGGAGCCGCATCAGTCTCGAGTTGAAAATGCGGCTCCGCCCGTGACCTCGATCCCGCAAGCCCGGCCGGCAGCCGTCGGCGGCAAGGCGCTCGCGCACGCGGCGATGCTGCTGTTCGCGGCGCTCGTGTCGGGCTCCTACACGGTCGGCGCGATCGCGGCACCCCATATCGGGCCGGCCGCGATCAACGCCGTGCGCTTCGTCTTCGCGACCTCGCTGATGGGAGCGGCCGCCGCGCTGGTCCTGTCCGGCCGCGTGCCGCCACCGCGCGCGCCGTGGCGCTTCGGTGTGCTCGGCGTGCTGATGGCGGTGTTCTTCGTCACCATGTTCGTGGCGCTGAGGCTGACCGACCCGGTCTCGACGGGGGCGGTGTTCACGCTGCTGCCGGTGCTGGCGGCGGTGTTCGGCTTCCTGTTCCTCGGCGAGGTGCCGCGGCCGCTGGTGATCGCCAGCCTCGCGCTCGCGGGCTGCGGAGCCGTATGGGTGATCTTCCGCGGCGACCTCGACGCGCTGCTGTCCTTCGACGTCGGGCCGGGCGAACTGCTGTTCCTCGTCGGCGTCGCCTGCCACGCGGCCTACGCGCCGCTGGTCAAGCGCTTCAACCGCGGCGAGCCGGTGATCGCCTTCACCTTCTGGACGCTGCTGGCGACGGGGCTGTGCATAGCGCTCTACGGTGCGCGCGAGATCGCGGCGACCGACTGGGCCGCGCTGCCGGGCGTGGTGTGGGTGGCCGTCGCCTACCTGTCGGTGTTCACCACCGCCGGCACCTTCTTCCTGCTGCAGTTCGCCGCGCTGCGGCTGCCGGCCGCCAAGGTGCTCGCCTACAACTATCTGACGCCGACCTTCGTCATCCTCTACGAGGGGCTGCTCGGCCACGGCTGGACGAGCGCCAGCGTGGTGGCCGGCGCGCTGGTGACGGTGCTGGGGCTCGCGGTGATGGCGCTGGCGCCTGACAGATAGCCGGCGCGTTCCTTGTTTTTACGCATGTCGTTGTCCCGAAACCGGCGACCACTTTCGGGCGACATGCGTCAGAACTTCATGCGGAAGCCGCCCGAGACGCTGATCGCCTTGAGCGTCATGCCTGCGCCCTTGGTGTAGGTGGGGCCCTGCGCGCCGGAGGCGATGGAGTAGACGGTGGTGTCGCCGACGGCGTGGAAATACTGCTCGTAGTCGCCGCCGAGGAACAGGCTCGCCTGGTCGTTCACCGCATAGTCGACGCGCGCCGCGGCGCTGACGAAGGGGATCGCGCCGTAGGTCTCCTCGAAGCGCAGGTCGCGCATCCAGTGGTGATCCGTGTCGGTCGCCTTGATGGACACGCCGCCGCGCGCCTGCCCGCTCAGCGTCCACGGGCCTTCGTGCGCGGCGAAGGAGGCGCCGAGGAAAACGCCGGGATAGCGCTGCTGGAAGGTGATGCCGGGAGACCCGTTGAGGAAGCTGCCGGTATCGGCGCGGTAGCCGGTGACGCTGTAGGTATAGGTGCCGCCGTAGGCGCTCCACTTCACGTCCGTGTATTTCAGGCCGGCATGCAGGTTGAGCGTGGCGGCCGATCCGAGCGGCAGGTCCTTGCCCACGGCGATGTCGCCGGAGAAATAGTGCTGCAGCCGGGTGTCGGGATGCTCGGAGCGGTGCGTCCAGTCGTTGAAGTCGTAGCTGACGAAATAGGGGCCGAACCAGTCGTTGTCCTGCATGTGGCTCGATCCGGCGAAGGCGAAGCTGCCGCCGGCGCGCAGGGTCCAGCCATTGGCGAAGTCGGCCTCGACCTTGCCGCTGACCATCGGCGCCTGCGATTCCCACAGGAGATGGCTGATGCGGTCGCCATTGGCGTCGTAGACGATCTCGTCGGAGTTGATGAAGGCGTAGCCGACGCCGCCGCCGATGCGGACCGTGTCGTTGACCTCGAAGAACTGCTCTTCGGCGATGGCGTGCGGGATGCCCTGGATGACGAGCAAGGCCGCTGCTGCACAGATTTTCCGATTCATCGTTTCGCGTCCCATCCGCCCCGGAGCGAAACTGCCGCGTTATGGTAAACGAATGGCTAAGACGGAGCGAAAGGGGTGCCGGGCCGGCCGTCAGGCCTTGGGCCGCAGGCCGTCGAGGTAGAGCTGCTCGAGGAAGCGGGCGGCGTCCTCGAATCGGCCCTCGCTGCCGCGGTCGGGGCCGAGCACGGCGCGCACCTGCACGTCGAAGTCGGCATAGTGCTGGGTGGTCGCCCAGATCGAGAAGATCAGGTGGTAGGGGTCGGTGCGCACGATCCGGCCGGCCTTCATCCAGCCCCTGATGACCTCTGCCTTCTCGTCGACCAGCGCCCGCAGCTCGCCCTCCAGCAGCGGCATGATGCGCGGCGCGCCCTGCAGCATCTCGTTGGCGAAGAGCCGGCTCTCGCGCGGGAAGTCGCGCGCCATCTCCAGCTTGCGGCGGATGTAGCTCCGCAGCTCGGTCATCGGGTCGCCGACCTCGTCCAGCTCGCGCAGTGGCTGCAGCCAGGTCTCCAGCAGCCGCTGGATCAGCGTCTCGTGGATGGCTTCCTTGGAGCGGAAGTAGTAGAGGAGGTTGGGCTTCGACATGCCGGCCGCTTCCGCGATCTGGTCGATCGTGGCGCCGCGGAAGCCGTGCATGGCGAACACTTCGAGGGCGGCTTCGAGGATGCGCTCGCGCTTCTCGATCTGAATGCGCGTGCGGCGCGGCTCGGCGGATGCGGCGGCTTTCACGGCCGGGCTTTCTGCCGCCTCTGGCCCAATCGACTGGACCAGTTCTTCCCGCACCGTGGAGCGCCACCGAAGGCCGGCATTTCCCCTACTATTTCCTTGACCACCCATGCGGCGGTGCTAACGTTTGTCCAATCGGTCAAAAAAGTGCGTATCACGAATACGTCCGAAGAACCAAGCGTTGGCCGCCATAATGGGGAACACAAATCGGGAAAGGCTTGGTCAATGTCTAGCAGGTCAAACGTGGCGCCGAACGACCTTCGCGCCTTCTGGATGCCGTTCACGGCGAACCGCCAGTTCAAGCAGTCGCCGCGCATGCTGGTGGCGGCGAAGGACATGCACTACACGGCCGCGGACGGCCGCAAGATCCTCGACGGCACGGCCGGCCTGTGGTGCGTGAACGCCGGCCATTGCCGGCCGAAGATCACCGAGGCGATCCAGCGTCAGGCGGCCGAGCTCGACTACGCGCCGGCCTTCCAGATGGGCCACCCGGTGGTGTTCGAGCTGGCCAACCGGCTGGTCGACATCGCGCCGGCCGGCATGGACCACGTCTTCTTCACCAATTCCGGCTCCGAATCGGTCGAGACCGCGCTCAAGATGGCGATCGCCTACCAGCGCGTGAAGGGCGAGGGCAGCCGCACCCGGCTGATCGGCCGCGAGCGCGGCTATCACGGCGTCAATTTCGGCGGCATCTCGGTCGGCGGCATCGTCTCCAACCGCAAGATGTTCGGCTCGCTGCTGACCGGCGTCGACCACATGCCGCACACCCACCTGCCGGCCAAGAACGCCTTCACCCGCGGCGTGCCGGAGCATGGCGCGGAGCTGGCCGACGAGCTGGAGCGGATCGTGGCGCTCCACGACGCCTCGACCATCGCGGCCGTGATCGTCGAGCCGGTCGCCGGCTCGACTGGCGTGCTGATCCCGCCGAAGGGCTATCTCCAGCGCCTGCGCGACATCTGCACCAAGCACGGCATCCTGCTGATCTTCGACGAGGTCA